>MNYP01000077.1 GCA_001873135.1 Helicobacteraceae bacterium CG2_30_36_10 | reverse complement strand
AGTTTTGGGGCATTTAGATTTGCTTCACTATGTTTCATGCCAGTTATTAC
This sequence comes from Helicobacteraceae bacterium CG2_30_36_10, assembly GCA_001873135.1. Lineage (GTDB taxonomy): Bacteria > Campylobacterota > Campylobacteria > Campylobacterales > Sulfurimonadaceae > Sulfurimonas. The sequence goes on along the minus strand of MNYP01000077.1, from coordinate 9,883 downwards.
TTCAACAATATCACTTACCAAAGAAAGTATTTTAGAAGTGATAGTAAATGGTGGTTGATAACCCATGACTAAACCTTAACTTTAATTAATGCTGTATCATAACACAACATTTGACAAATACTTTATTCTCTGTCACATATAGTTGCAAACTCACAAAAAAGACAAGTTTTCATATCTTCGCACTTGTCAAATTCATGTGTTTCGTGCAGTAAAATGTCTTTTATATTTGATTCTAAGATGGCTAGTTTTTCTTCTAAAAAAGCCTCGGGGACTATTTTTGATTCACTTAAATCATAATATCCACATGCCGTGACATTCCCTAATGGTTGCGCTAGAAGATAATAAAATTCCAACTGAAAGTCGGTGGCTTCGGTGAAGTTTTTTGCTGTGTAAATAGGGAAGTTTCCTGTCTTGTAATCGAGCACAGATATCTCCTCGCCACGCTTGTCAATTCTGTCGATTACTCCGCTTAAAGTGACTCCTGCAAACTCGCACTCTAAACTTACTTCGCAAAGTTCCACATGCCATGAATCTTTGAATCTTTGGACTTCGTTTTCACAAAAATCATCCATTTTTCTTTTTTGCAAAGCGATGAGATATTTGTCAAGTTCGCTCTTTCCACATGCCACATCTAACTCTTTATGCAAATCTTTTTTTAACTCCTCTGCATTTTTGTAACTGTTTTTTCTACTGTAAAGCTCTTTGAGTGCAAAGTGAACAGTTGTTCCTATTTCCCACTCTTGTGGCATATCCTGAGGAATTTCATGGTTAGCAATGTTTTGTATGTATTTATAATAAAATTTTCTTTTACAGCTTAGAAAAATTTTTAATTTTGTCGCGGAGAGTTTTTTCTCTTTAAAGTTATATTCACCGACTATTTTTTCATCTATCTTGGCATGTGGAAATTTACGCTCAAAGAGTATATTTGCATAGTCCAGTTCGGCATGTGGCCTATTTTCTTGTATGTTTAACTGTTTTAAAAACCTAGAGCCACTGCTTTGACTCGATTTTACATATGATATTGCCACTTCTTTGGAGTGGTTTATAAGCATTTGGTAGTAATGTTTTTGAAGATTTTCTCTGTCATTCATCGTTGGCAGCGAAGCGATTTCTCTTATTTTAGTATTTAAGAACATATCTTTGTCGCTTCGCTTTGGTACGTTAGCATCACTAAAATCAACTATTACAACTCCATCAAACTCAACTCCGCGAGTCTCTAAAACTCCCATAACAGTTATTTTTCCGCCTCTTACATCATCGATTGTTCTTGATGAGAGTCTTTGCAAAAAAACTGACATAAGCGATTTAACGCTCATCTCTCTCATATGCGGCAAAATATTTTTGAAGCTATATACCTCTTCTTCGTAAATTTTAAGTTCTGTTTTGGAACTTATACGCTCTTTATAACTATTTAAAAAAGCTATAAAATCTATCTCAAGAGCTTTTTTATAATAGATACCAAAGAGTTCTAAGTATAAATCCTCGCCTACTCGCTCTAGTCTTGCCTCATTTTCACGAGAATCTTGCTCAATTGCTTGGCATGTGGAATTAAGTTTTTCATAGCTTAAAGTTTTAGAAAATGGCTCACCCATCGCAAAGTTAAAATTTGATTTCTCATCAAAGCTTTTTAAAACCTCTGCCATCTTTTCATCAGGCAAAATCACTGCAATATTTTCAGCTCTGAAACCCTTTTTTATAAACTCGTAAACCTTCTGTTTTATAAAGGCAACTTGCAAAATTGACTCGCTGAATGATTCACAACTGATTGTTTTATTTTTTATTATTTCTGTTTTGTTTATGATTTCTTTTTTATTTAAAGAGATTGTATAAGTGTAGTTTTTTTCCAACTCCATGCCGAGGTCCAAAAATTTACTCTGCATTTTAGTGTTAAAGGCGGATGTATTTAAAATCAAATTTACATTGGCATATTCACAACATTTTTCTAAAAGTTCTAACTCAAAATTTGTAAGATGTCCCTCAATACGCACTTCTATATTTTTATTTATTTTTGCATACGCGCTATTAAAAGCATAGAGTTTTGGCAGGAAAATTCTGTCTAAAATTTTTCTCTCACTGCAAAGAGTCTCGTATCTTTTATACAACTCTTGGAGTATGGTTATATGCTCTTCATATTCGGCGTATATGTCTGAGGTGTCAAGTTTATTTATATCGTACATTTCAGCGCTCAACTCTTCGTAAAACTTGAAAATATAGCTAGAGTTTTTTGTAAATGTGAAGAAATTTCGCTCTATTTGAAGCATGGAAAATGAACTGAAGTCAGAGGCTTCTAAAAGAAGCAAAACTCTGCTGTCTTCATCGGCTATTTTAAAATCTTTGACAATGCAAAGCTTGCTGATAAACTCTGACATTGTTAGGTAGTTTGGTAAAAAAAGTGTTTGTGATTTTAAAAGAAGTTGCTCATGCCTAATGGCACGAGCCGAGGGTAAAACTATTGCAGTTTCGTTCATTAGACTTAGTATTGCACAACCTCTGTAACTCTTGTATCGGCTTTTACATTATAAAATCTTTGCAGTTTATCAACATTAACTTTAGCCATTATATCCCACCTTCCCTCTTTTGGCAGTTTAATAGCCTCAAAGGTATAAACACCCTCATGAACTGAGGGATTTTTTAATTCTATATTGAATGAGCTGTCGTCAGGTCTTGAAACTATGATTTTTAGTTTAGCGTCATTAACCGAGGTCAAGATTTTATCTGTAATTTTGTATTGTATAACAGAGTTATTTGTATTTAAAGAGGATGTTATATATTGTATATTATACTGCTTATCAAAAGCGATTCTCTCCTCTATTATATCATTCGCTCTTGAGTTGGCATCTTGATAGGATGTCATATAAATATCACTATTTTGTATTGATACTTTTTGTGTAACAATTACAGTTGCTACACAAAATCCAAAAACCATTATGATTGATATACTAATCGCGTATGGCCAAATTCTACCGTTACTTAAGTTCATCTGGATGCCTTTTTCTGAAAATTACTCTTCTTAAATATGCAAATATACCATAAAGTAATATGAGATAAAAAAATGATTTAACTACAAATATAACATTTTTGTTGGCATTTCCGATTCCATGCTCTAGTTTTATGCCTTTACTTTGTGCTATTTGGTCTGCTATATCTCCATAACCATTAAACATTGAACCTGAATATTTGCCTAACAGCTCTCCCTTTTTAGCTTTTTGAGCCAAAAGAGGAATGATGGTTCCGCCATGATCACTAATGGTTTCTTTAAAACTAGAAAAACTATCACTATAAAAAGTTGCCATTACAAAAGCTTGCAAAAATGAAGCCACAGGACTTAATATCTGTTTTTTGTCAAAATATTTATATAAAGATTCATCACTTGCCAAGATATCAACTTTAGAATCAAGCTCGCTAAATGTGAGCAATATAGTAGGCTCTGAAAATTCTTTCATTAACTCTTTTTCATATTCAGAGATATGTTGACCCTCCGGTAGTTCTCTAATCATTACTAATCTTAAAGATATTCCAGTTTTCTCATATAATTCTGAACCAAGTTGGTTCACATCTTCGCGAAACTGAGGGTTATGTACTATTTCGTCTTTATATAAATATTCTGCATTTAACAGTGCTTGAAATAATAAAATGAAGGTGAGGGCCGCAAGCCCTCTTGAGTATTTCAACAGAAATCCCCTACCCTATAAAAAGATGATTTGGTGTTAAAACCGCATAAAGTGTGTAAATAGCCATAATAGCCAAACCTAATGTTAATATTTTATTCATTATTCACTCCCTAACTTCACATCAACAATATGATCAGATTGTTTAGAAACATTCTTACCCATTATGCCTGAACCAATTGATGTTTCATTTTTGATATCGTAATAATTAGTTGCGCTAGCTTTCTGTACACCTAAACCCCAAACTGTTAAACCAGCTAGGATAGTAAGTAGTAAAACAGTAGCTATCAACATACCGGTTACTCCATCAAGAGCAAATACGCTTCTGTTCTCGTTCATACCTGACTCCTTATTTGCTTAAGCTAGTGATGTATGCACCAACAGCTTCTTTTTGCTTATCATTCAATCTCTTGAACTTAGGCATTGTTCCAATTGCACCTTTTTTACCATGGTTAAGAACATTAGTTACAAGTGTTGGAGTAAATGCTGCTATATTAGGAGCAACAGATTCCATACCCTTGCCGTCTTCAGCATGACAAACAGCACAAGCTCCAGCAAAAACATCACTACCGGCGCCAGTCATACCATTTGCAACATAAGCAGAAACAGCATCAATTTCAGCATCTGTAATAAGTGCTTCTGTGTTGTTGTTAAATAATCCATTGCGGTCAGGCATTGGACTTTCAAACCCTAAAAGATGGTTATTGGAACCGTTTTCAACTACATATTTTACACTTCTTGCTTCAATTCTTGCATTAAGATTTGCCGCTTTGCCATCAATACCGTCAGCTTTTAAACCATGACAAACTTTACACTCTGCTAAAAATACAGACTCGCCCATATCAACTAATCTGCTTCCAGTAATTGATTTGTACTCTTCGTTAAATTTAGCATTATGTACTACAACGTCTTCGTTATACTCTCCAATATTAGAGAACGCATTTACTGGGTAGCCTATTATAAAGTACCACATTCCCCAAACCATAGTTAAGAGGAATATAATTGACCAGCCCATAGGCAGTTCATTTAAATACTCGCCAATTCCATCCCAGTTCTCATGAGCCAGTTGACCATTCGCAGTATCTGTCTGCATTTGACGAACATATTTAATTACAACAAAAATTGTAATCAAAATCAACGCTACTGCACCTGTAATAGCTAAAGCATTAACAATATCACCACTTAGTATTTCTGATATACTCTTACCAGAATTACCCGCTGAAATTACTAATGTAAAGTAAGTTGCAACAAGCATTACTGCTCCCATGATAATTCCCCAAAGATAAAGCTTATTCATATATCTCTCCTATTTCTCTTTATCGTCTGATCTTGCAGATACCGGGGTATCTGTAACATCATCCTTTAGTGCCATATTGCTATACTCTTCATAGTCTATACCACGTGCATCTTTTTTCTTAGTATACAAATGGTAAATATACCAATACGTCAATATGACCAATATGACCATCGCTGCTACGTAACCATAGGCTTGAAGTTCAGCAATATTCATCTAAACTTTCCGCTACTTAAGACTGTTCAAATATGCTATAAGTGCTACAATCTCTGGAATTTCTCCACGAGCTATCGCATCTTTAACATTTTGATCTTTCATATCAGCTGCAACTACTTTCGCCTCTGCTAATGCTAAAGCATTTGCATCTGCAAGAGTAGCTCCCATCTTAACAACTTTAGTTGACCCATCTTTCATAGGAACCGGTTGGTTGTAAGGAACTGTAAAGAACTGAGCTACTGTTAATTGTTCTGCATAAGCAGTATTAATATCTGCTAAGTTTGTAAACATCCATGTGAAAGCAGGCATAATTGAATCTAGAACAATTTTTGAAGGAGCTTTCATATGATTTTCGTGCCAATCTGTAGTACGGTAGTTACCTACACGCATCAAATCTGGGCCAGTTCTTTTAGAACCCCAAAGAAAAGGACGATCATAAGCATATTCACCGCTTCGAGAATAATGACCATAACGATCGGTTTCTGATTTAAATGGACGAATAAGTTGAGAATGACAAGCATTACAACTATTTTTTATATAAACGTGACGACCCGCTAATTCTAATGTAGAATAAGGAGCAGTACCGATTAAAGGACGCGAAGCTTGTGCAAAGTTTGGAAGTATTTCTACTAAACCTGCAAAAGCAATCATTACAAATACAGCCACCGCAAAAAAGAACGGATGTTTTTCTAACCAATGAAACATAATTATATCCTTTCTATTAAGCGCCCATAGGCGATGCAGATTGTAGCTCTGATTCTTCAACAGGACGAGCAGACATAGTTCTATATATATTGTAAGCAAATATAAAGAAACCGACTAGGTATAAAGTACCACCAATTGCACGTAACGTATAATATGGGTGAAGCACGGTAACTGTATCAATGAACGAGTAAGCTAAGTTACCAAATTCATCATGCGCACGCCACATCATACCTTGAGTTATTCCAGCAATCCACATAGATGTAAAGTAGAAAACGACACCTAAAGTTTGGATCCAAAATTGTGTAGCCATTAAAGATTTAGAATAAATCTCGCGTTTAAATACACGCGGAGCCATGTGGAAAAGTGCACCCATAATCATAAAGCCAACCCAACCAAGAGTACCGTCATGAACGTGACCAACAATCCAGTCAGTAAAGTGAGCAATCGCATTAACAGATTTGATAGCTTGGATAGGACCTTCTAATGTTGAGAACATGTAGAATGTAGAAGCAAGAATCATAAACTTAATTAATGGAGATGAAGCAACTTGTTGCCACTCACCCTTCATGGTAAGAAGCATATTTATCGCTGAACCCCATGATGGTAAAATAAGAACTATAGAGAATATAGAACCCATTGTTTGAACCCAGTCAGGAACAGTCGAATAAAGAAGGTGATGTCCGCCTGCCCATAAATATACAAACATTAAGCCCCAAAAAGAAAGTAAAGATAATTTATATGAATAAATAGCTTGTCCAGACTCTTTTGGTAAGAAATAATAAATCATAGCAACAATAGGCACCGTAAAACCAAAGGCTACTGCATTATGACCATACCACCATTGAACTAGAGCATCATTCGTACCTGCATACATAGATACAGAGTGCCACCAGTTACCAAAACCAGCTTCACCAATTCCATTTGTACCAAGAATTGTAGGGATTTCCATATTGTTAAATACGTAGAGCATCGCTATACCTAAGAAAGTAGCAATATAGTACCAAACAGAGATATATAGTGACTTCTCACGACGAATACCGATAAGACCAAATATACTAATACCAAATAAAACCCAAACAACAACGATAGCAATATCAATCGGCCATTCAAATTCAGCATACTCTTTTGACGTAGTTATACCCATAAAGAGTGAAACAACAACTGCTGCTACCCCTACTAAATATAACCAAAAGTGTAGTTTTCCTATAAACATCAAAAAGCCTGACTCAGCCATTGACACCTTTAGTACACGTTGACCAACATAATACCAAGTAGCAAAAATACCACTTAAAGTAAAACCAAAAATAACTGCATCTGTGTGTAGCGGACGAAGACGACTAAAGTTAGTATATTCAGCTACACCACTTCCCAAGATTGTATTAACCTCCGGAAAAGCAAGCTCAAATGCTAATATTACACCGATAAGCATACCAACAATCCCTAAAACGATTGTTGTAAACATAAACATCTTAGTAACTGTATAGTCGTATTCTAATGGACGATTCTCCATATATAGCCTCCTTAAAAATTCAAAGCAATTTCGTCTAATTAATTTTAAATAAATTTATTAGACTAATTAACATCACAATGATAGCCACAGAATTATTTAAATTATCTTAAGGAGTAACTCTTTTGTGACAAATGTATATATTTGTTAAATTTTTGTTTACTTATGGTTTATTATCTTTTTATTAAAGAGAGGAATTCGTTGAAAATATATCTGCTTTCTTTTGGTCCAGGACTAGACTCAGGATGATGTTGCACTGAAAATATTGGTGAATCTTTATACTTTAAACCCTCTATAGTATTATCAAATAGGTTAGTATGCGTAACTTCTGCGATTTCAGTAATGTTATCTGGTACATTATAGTTATGGTTCTGCGCTGTAATTTCAACTAAACCGGTTTTGACATTTTTAACAGGATGATTTCCGCCATGATGTCCAAACTTAAGTTTGTAAGTATCATATCCATGAGAAATTGACAATAACTGATGACCTAAACAGATTCCAAACATTGGAATTTTAGCAGCGATTAGTTTTTTAATTTGTTCTTGCTCTTTTTTTAAGACCAAAGGGTCACCCGGACCATTTGACAAAAATACACCGTCTATTGCTTTAGAGTTGTATTTAGCGATTAAGTCATCCGCGCTGAAATTATTGGGAATCACTTCAACTCCAATTTTTGCGCTTACTATTTCATTTAATATATTTCTTTTAACACCAAAATCAATTACTGCTATTTTTGCTTCTTGAACCGGGGCTTCTTCATATTTAAACTCTATACTTGCGTAAGTAGAAGAAACGTGGTTATACGGTTTTTTAGTACTTACCTCTTTTATATAATTTACCTCTTCAATACGAGGAGAGCTTTCTAGAATTTTCTTTAACTCATTTTTATCGCTTACGCTTGTAGAAGCAATCATCATCATTGCTCCCTCAGTTCTAATCATCTTTGTTAAAAATCTAGTGTCGATATCACAGATACCTATAATATTGTGTTTAACTAAAAAGCTCTTTAAAGACTCTTCTGCTCTAAAGCTTGAGTATCTGTCTTGATATTTTCTAACTATCATACCCTTCGCATGAGCTTTTGAGCTTTCCATATCTTGCTCATTTACCCCAACATTTCCTATTTCAGGCATTGTAAAAGTAACGAATTGACCTGCATAAGAAGGATCAGACATAATCTCTTGGTAACCGCTCAAAGAAGTGTTGAAGACTATTTCTCCTACACTTATCCCTTCTGCACCGAAGCTCTTAGCTTCAAGAAAAGTTCCATTTTCAATATATATATAGACTCTGTCCATTACTCCATACCTCTTTTCATAAGTTCCTCTCTGTAAAGTTTTTCATGTAAAATATCAAATTCATCGGTTCCGGGAATATACCTTTTCTTATATGTTCTAATTTTATCCATAACAGCATCTTCCAGCTCTGAAGCATTTGCAATAAATGAAGTGATTGAGTTATATATAATGTTTTTAATTCTATTTTCTGTAACATCGAAGTGGATTAAATCTTCTTCGTAAAGTTCGTCTAAAATTTTATGAGAAAGGTCTGAATATCTCTCTTCGTAATTAAGAATTATTCCGTATTCAGGTGCAAGTTTCTTTTTAATCATAAAGAAAAGTTGTCTCTCATCTACAAGCATAAAATCTATCTCTTCTTCATTGTCATCACAGATATCAGCAGCCTTGTCTTCGAGCGCCATCTCTTGGTGTATATTATGAGTTAAAACCTTTTCAGCTTCATGTGCAACAGGCTCTAAACCTTTAGTCATTGTAACCACACCACTTTTGTTTAAGTCGATAGAAATTTTATTAGCTATATGAGGTATAGATTTAAGTGATATTTTCATTGCGGTACCCTGTTTGTAAAATAAATTTAGTTATTTTACAATAAATAAGGTAAAAGTTTGATTACTTGCTTAAAATCAAGGTTATCTTCGATGCTTTTTGAGCATCCATTTTTGTCAGTATTTTTCCTACTGTTTTAGGGTTTAAAGTAGACAATATTTTAACGGCCTCATCAGCATCCATATTTGAAAGTATATCTGATGCTCCAGCCGCTTTCATTTTTGAAAACGTTTGAGCAATTTTACTCACTTTTATATCTTTAACTTCTTTTAATATAGCTTCATTTTTTGCCAACATCTCTTTGACTGACTCTTCTTTTTGAGAAATTTCAGAGAGTTTTCTATCAATAATTTCTTCTTCTTGAACTAACTTTGTCTCTTTTTTTCTCAACAGCTCTTCTGTTGCTATCTTCAAAGCACTGAGCGCCTGCTTTTGCTCATCTATTCTTTCAAGTTCTACCAACAACTCACTCTTTCTTGCTTTGAATATCTCCGTACATTCAAAGAGCTTATCACTGGTTTGCAACGCACTAAGTGATGAGAGAGAAAAAATTAATATAAAAAGTACTTTTATCATTTTAATTCTTTGCTTATTTTAGAGTTTCTTGAGTGTGTTATCAGAGCTACCTCGTCTAGTTCTTTAG
>MNYP01000163.1 GCA_001873135.1 Helicobacteraceae bacterium CG2_30_36_10 | reverse complement strand
AAATGCCGTGGCAATTGGGGCAAAAGCTTTTGCCCTTTTTACTAAAAACCAAAGACAGTGGGCAGTAAAAGATTTAGAGAGCGATACTATAGAGAAGTTTAAATCGGAGTTGCAAAAAAGCGGAATTTTACCAAAACATATATTGCCTCATGACTCTTACCTTATTAACCTTGGACATCCCGATGCTGAGCAGCTTGAGAAATCTCGTGTGGCTTTTGTGGATGAGCTTGAGAGATGTGCACTTTTGGGTCTGAGTAAACTCAACTTTCACCCTGGGAGTCATTTGGTTAAAATGAACAAAAAAGAGAAAGAAAACCTTGATGTTATGCAAGAGATAGAAAATGTTTGTTTGGACGTGATTGCAGAGTCGATTAATATTGCGCTGGAGAAAACTTCGGGTGTCATTGCGGTCATCGAAAACACGGCAGGACAGGGAAGCAACCTCGGCTGGCGTTTTGAGCATTTGGCTTACATTATAGAGAGAGTAAAAGATAAATCTCGCATCGGCGTTTGTATAGACACCTGCCATATGTTCACAGCCGGTTATGACATAAGAACGCGTGAAGCGTACAACAAAACTTGGGAAGAGTTTGAGCGTATAGTCGGGTTTAAATACCTGATGGGAATGCACATCAACGACTCAAAACCGCCTCTAGGAAGTCATGTAGATAGACACCACTCTTTGGGCAAGGGCGAGATAGGACTCGACGCATTCAGGTTTATAATGAACGATGCAAGAATGGACGATATTCCCCTTGTTTTAGAGACGATTGATGAGACGCTTTGGAAGCAAGAGATAGAACTTCTTTACTCATTTCAAAATTAAATTTTAAGGACATACTTGAAAACATTGGTTGATTTTTTACAAGCAAAAGAGATTGAAAAATCTCAAATATTTATACATTTAAAGTGTAGTGCTGCCGAAGCGATTAAGCTTCAGTATTTAGCTAGAAAATATATGCAGGGTCAAGACGATGTCCTTGTTTTGGACCTTTTGCAAGAGCTTCATGAGGGTGATAATTATGAGTATCTTGAGCATTTGCAAGAGGTGAAAATACTTTTAGAACTCGGCTGGTTTCACCAACAAAGTTTTACACCTATGAAAATCTCCGAAGTGACTCCGCTAGAGCTTTTAAATACGGCAGTCGGTCTCTCGCCATCATTTTTAAAACTCTTACAAGAGGGTACATTGGAATCTGATTTACCTGAAATCAAGCCTTATTTTGACCATTTAGAATATCTTCAAGATCAGTTTTTTAGAATCGAGTTGTATCAAAAAATGAGCAGTATCCGTCAAAATGTTCATGAGCACTCTCTTGGAATTGATATAATTCAGAGTAAACTTGTATTGCTTGAACAGAGAATCGATGAGAGAGTGAAGCAGACTGCCGAAAACTTGGTTTTAGATAAATTTTTTAAACAAAAAAAGATGACTAAATATGAGCAGGTTATTTTTATAGCTCTTTTGCGTGAAGAGTACAGCTCAACTGACACATCTCTTCGTGAGATGAATAGCTTAATTGATTTGATTTCATTTGATGAGTATCAGAGAATAAAAAACCGCTCACTTCTTGAAGAGGGTTCAAATTTGATTGGGGAGGGGATTATTGACTATGAAGAGATGCTTAACCCTTTTGGCGGAATATCCCGTGCCTTTTACATAGTTGATGAGGTTCTTCAAAACATAATTCATCCACAAAAAAATAAAAAAGTAACACGCTTAAAACTAAACGCACTTGTCCGTGAGCAAGAAATTTTTGAACTCATTGACAGTGAAACATCTCTCGAAGATGTAGTTCTGAGCAAAAAAACAGAAGAGACTTTAGCGAACCTTATGCGTCAGGTAGACAAAGAGGTTATGAATCGCCTTATAAAATGGGGTGTAAAAGATAAAAAAAGTGGCATTGATGCCAGAATTATTTTTTACGGTGCAGCGGGAACAGGTAAAACAATGACGGCGTATTCTCTTGCAAAATCGCTAAAGAGGCAGGTTTTAGCCTTTGACTGTTCTAAAATATTGTCAATGTATGTGGGTGAGAGTGAAAAAAATGTACGTAAGATCTTTGACACATTTTATGATTTATGTGAAAAAACAAAAACTGAGCCGATACTTCTCTTGAATGAAGCAGACCAGTTTTTGGGTGCTCGTTCTAGCGGAATCAGTTCAAGTGCCGACCAGATGCACAACCAGATGCAAAACATCTTTTTGGAACAGATTGAAAAATTTAGAGGTATGCTCATAGCGACTACAAATTTGCTAGAAAATATTGACAAAGCATTTTCAAGAAGATTTAACTACAAAATAGAGTTTAAAAAACCCGATGAAGTTCAAAGAGTAAAACTTTGGCAAAAAATGTTGCCGGTCGACGCTCCGTATGAGAAAGATTTTGATGTTATAGTTTTGTCTAAATATGGATTAACCGGTGGGCAAATTAGCCTCATTGTTAAAAATACAGCTTACAAAGTTGCCGTTCGCCAAAACCCGGTTTTTACTCTAGAAGATTTTATCCAAGAGATTCAAAGAGAAAAAGATGCAAACTTTGATAGTGAAAAATCAATGGGGTTTATTAACAAATAAATCTCAATTTACCTCAATTGGCTTTTATTACCCGCCTATAATAGGAAAATGTAATGTTGCAGTAATATTTAGTAACCTTTGTGTAACATTTTTCGTGCAGAATTACGCAATTAAATGTTTGTACAAGGAGTTATAAATGCTAACATTTTCCATAAAATACAATGTGAAAGCAGAACGTCTTAACAATTTAATCACTATTTATATGGCGGCATAGTTATGGCTATTTCTTCTGAGAACTACCTTACACACAATTATCCATCATTTGTAAAATTACCTCAAATTGTTCGAGATACAATCATCACACTATTTAAAAAACTCTCTCATGAAAATGAGATTAATGGTTTTTTAGAAAAACATAAACACGTAAACGCTTTTGATTTCATAGAAGCAATCTTGGAGTATTTTAATATAGATATAACTATAAATAAAAATCAACTCTCTCGAATTCCTACCTATGGAAGAACTGTCATTATTGCAAACCATCCTTTAGGCGCTTTAGATGCAATAGCATTGATAAATGTAGTGAAGGATGTCAGAAAAGATGTGAAAATTGTTGCTTCTAACTTTTTAAGTGAATTTGAAAATATAAATGATGTTTTAATTCCAATAGAAAATGTAAGAGGAAAAATGGATAGAAGCTCAGTAGAGGCTATCTATGATGCCTTAAAAAAAGAGCAGGCTGTGATTATATTTCCATCCGGCGAAGTGAGCAGGGCTCGTCCAAACGGTATTAGAGATACAAGATGGCAAAAAGGATTTTTAAGAATAGCTTCTAGAATGCAAGCACCAATCCTCCCTATTTATATTGATGCTAAAAATTCAAAAGGTTTTTATCTATTGTCAATGATGAATAAGTCTTTGGCGACAGCCACAATACCACACGAAATGTTTAAATATAAAGATAAAAAAATCTCTTTTAATATAGGAAAATCTATCCCTTATGAGAGTTATAATTTACCTTCATTGCCGATGCGAGATGTAGTAAAACTTTTACGTAAACACTTTTATCTCTTTGCAAAAAAGAACAAGTCTGTTTTTAAAACTTATAATGCAATAGCTTTGCCGGAAAATAGACAAGAACTTAAGCATGAACTCCAAAATGCCAAAGCACTTGGAGAGACTAAAGATGGAAAAAAAATATTTTTATACTCTAATGAAGAGGAAAATGTTGTATTAAAAGAGATAGGTCGCCTGCGAGAGATTAGTTTTAGACAAGTGAAAGAGGGTAGCGGTAATAAACGCGATCTTGATGAGTTTGATTATAGCTATGAGCATATTATTCTTTGGGATGATAAAGACTTGGAGATAGTAGGCTCGTACCGTATAGTTAAGGCAAAAGAGATTATTGATGTATTTGAAGTTGAAGGACTTTATACTGCGACTCTTTTTGATTATAAAGATGAATTTTCTAAATATTTCAATGAAGGTATAGAACTCGGTCGCAGTTTTGTCCAGCCAAAATACTGGAATTCAAGAGCACTCGATTATCTGTGGCAGGGGATAGGTGCTTATATGAAAGCTAATCCTAATATTCGTTATATGTTTGGACCTGTAAGTATATCTCGTTCGTATGATGACAATGCTGTCGCCTTATTGGTCTACTTCTATATGAATTATTTTGGTGCGAAAAACCAGAGTGTAGTGCACCGTGATAGCTACAATATTTCAGATGAAAATAGGAGTAAATTTGAAGCATTGTTTGTGCATGATGATTTTAACGAAGATCTTCTTACTCTGAAAAATGAACTCCAGTTAGGTGGGTATGCAGTTCCGACTCTTTATAAACAATATAGTGATTTATGTGATGATGACGGAGTGCAGTTTATGGATTTTGGAGTAGACAAAGAGTTCGATAACTGCGTTGATGGTTTTATCGTTGTAGATGTTCATAAACTTAAAGCATCAAAAAGAAAACGATATTTTGAAGCTTAAACGGGTCGATATATAAATGAAATAAATATAAGACTGAAGTTAAGTAAGCTAAGTTTATAGAGAGTCTACTACAAATCTACACACTGCTTTGCAGATCCTAGATTTAGTGTTGCAATTAGTGACATTTCCCCTTTCTTCAATGCCTGCGTGCTTTTATTTAAAGCACATTTTGATATAGTGCAAACAACTGTTCTTTCTAGTAATACTCAGTGTTTTAAAGTATTAGAAAACAAATTATCAATAAAACTGTATTTTCAAGGGGTACAGTTTTTAAATATAAAGGTAGGTTATATGGAGCATATTGCTACAGCAAATCCGTATTTTGGGGTATTTGTACTTTTCGTTATAACATTCGGAGCTTTTACAGGGACTACGATTATTGCTCGTTTAGCAAGTCGTGCCCTCGCACGCAAAGATTCTGAAAAGATTAAACTTTCAGTTTACGAATGTGGACCACAGGTTACAAAGCAACCAAATAGAATTTCACCGCAATTTTACTTATTTGCATTGCTTTTTTTACTCTTCGATGTTGAAATCGTTTTTATGTTCCCGTGGGCGGTTGATTTTAAACTTCTTGGCTGGTTTGGTTTTGCAGAGATGATTATGTTCATTCTGCTATTAATAATTGGTTTTGTATATGCATGGAAAAAAGGAGCACTTGAATGGCACAGCATAAAATAAATTATACACAAGACGGTGGTTTGCCCGTAGCACTTACAAGTATTGACAAGATTGTAAACTGGGGACGCTCAAACTCACTTTGGGCACTTACTTACGGACTTGCTTGTTGCGGTATTGAAATGATGGCTTCGGGTGCATCGAGATATGACTTCGACCGTTTTGGAACAATCTTTCGTGCCTCTCCTCGTCAGGCAGATGTTATGATAGTTGCCGGAACTTTGACAAAAAAACACGCTGAGTTTATCAAAAGACTTTACGACCAGATGACAGAACCTAGATGGGTTATTTCAATGGGTTCTTGCGCAAATACGGGTGGCATGTTTAACACCTATGCAACTGTTCAAGGGGTAGACAGAATTATTCCTGTTGATTTATACCTTCCAGGTTGTGCTCCTCGTCCTGAAACACTTCAGTACGGAGTTATGTTACTGCAAAAAAAGATTCGTGCTAACAAAGCCGGCAATGCACAAAAATCAAAAAGGTTAATGTAATATGAGAGCCTATACGCCTAAAGACGATGTACAAGCAAAACCGTACTACACAAACAGATATTATGTAGCTCCGCAAGTACCAAAGCAAAAAGTAGAAAGTGATGCAGTCTTTGCAGCAGATTTAGCGGCAATAAAAGCCAAGTTTGAAGTAAGCGATGCTTATATTCAAGTTGGACAAATGGTAGTTTATATCAAAGCACAAGACAACTTCGGCGTTTTGCAACTTGCAAGAGATGAGCTAGAGTATACGCAACTCTCAGAGATGAGCGCCATAGATTGGTTAGCTAAAAACGGTACTTTTGAAATTTTTTACCAAATGTTAAGTATGAACAAAAGAAAAAGAATTCGTATAAAAATGTCCATCAATAAAGGGCAAGCGGTAAATAGTGTTGAAAAACTTTTCCGATCTGCTGACTGGTCCGAGAGAGAGATGTTTGATATGTTTGGCATTGAAGCAAACGGACATCCGTTTATGAAAAGAATTCTTATGCCTTACGATTGGCAAGGACATCCACTTCTCAAAACTTACCCCTTACAAGGTGATGAGTTTGCCGCATGGTATGAAGTAGATAAAATTTACGGAAAAGAAGCAAGAGATATAATTGGGCCTGAACTTCGTGATACAGCTAAAGTTGACCGTTATGATTCCCAGAGGTTCTCCCGTTTGGGGCATGAAGTTGCTAAGGGTACTAAAATTACGGGCAATGAGCCTAAAACAAACCAAAATTACCAAGAAGACGGCGGTGTCTTCATGGTTAAAAAATTCGATAAAGAGTCATCAACAATTGTTAATGACCCACAAAGATAGGGCGGTAAAATATGGCACAAATAACAAATAGATTAACACCGTTTTTTGAAAATATTACTTTTGACAGAGATGATAATGAGCTTATACTAAACTTTGGTCCTCAGCACCCTTCCGCTCACGGGCAGTTACGTTTAATGCTTCATCTTCAACAAGAGCAGATTGTAAAAGCACATCCTGATATTGGATATTTGCATCGCGGTATGGAAAAAATGGCTGAAAACATGATTTATAATGAATTTATGCCAACAACAGACCGTATGGACTATGTTGCATCATCTTCAAACAACTATGGTTTTGCTTTGGCTGTTGAAAAGCTAATAGAGGTAGAAGTTCCTCGCCGTGCAAAAGTGATTCGTATGATGCTTTTAGAGATAAACCGTCTTATGTCACATCTTTTTTGGCTGGCTACTACTGCACTTGATATCGGAGCTATGACAGTTTTTCTCTTCGCCTTTCGTGAGAGAGAGCACTTAATGGACGTTATTGAGGGTTATTGCGGAGCTAGACTCACGCATGCTGCTATTCGTATCGGCGGGGTTCCCTTAGATATTCAAGATACTTTCTTATCTCAGCTAAAAACATTTTTAGATAAGCTGCCTCAAAATATTAAAGATTATGAAGACCTTCTTGATACGAACCGCATCTGGTTAATGAGAATGCAAGAGGTTGGTACAATTTCAAAAGAGATGGCACTTTCTTGGGGATGTACAGGTCCTATGCTTCGTGCTTCGGGAGTCGCTTGGGATATTCGTAAAGAAGAGCCCTATGAATTATATGATGAAGTAGAGTTCAATGTTCCTTACTCAGACAAGGGTGATAACTTTGCACGATACCGTATTTATATGCAAGAGATGAGAGAGTCTGCAAAAATTCTTTATCAAACTATGGATATGTATGAGCAAACGGTGAAAAATAAGCAAACTGAGTTAATGGCACATGCTCCAAAATATATTTCAGCTTCAAAGCTTGATATCATGACGCAAAACTACTCTTTGATGCAACATTTTGTTCTTGTAACACAAGGTATGAGACCTCCAGTGGGTGAGGTTTATGTAGCAACTGAATCACCAAAAGGGGAGCTCGGTTTCTTTATCAACTCTCAAGGCGGAGCGTATCCATACAGACTCAAACTCCGTGCCCCATCATTTTGGCATGCAGGTATTTTAACTGACCTTTTGCCGGGTCACTATATTCCGGATGTTGTTTCTATTATTGGTACAACAAACATAGTATTTGGAGAGGTTGACAGATGATAAACTTAAGAAAAGCAAATTGCTTTGCTTTTTTAAGTGAAGTGACTGTCTGTTTACAAATTGGAGTGCAAAGTCAAGTTGATTGTAAGGATTAGAATAAATGAAAAGATATGATTTAAGACATCTAAAAGATGGCTTTGAGCCAAGAATGAAAGAGATTTTAGCCTCTCATAAGGCTGGAGAAGTTGCAATATTTTTATTTGAAATAGGCGATTTTACCCCTATTCAAAAATCGGCAGATTTAGTAAAAGAGTGCGGTTATGAGTTAATGAACTCTTTAAAGTTTAACGAAGTCGATTGGACTGTCGTTGCTAAAAAATAGTGGTAGGATACAATTGTGAGTAAAGTTTATTTTTCAACTTGGAATGGTGAGCTGGTTAACAATGTCGGCAAACCTGAAGAGGAGTGGGAAGAATCAGCTTATAATTTACCGGCATCCTATGATGAGCACCGTGATTCTAAAGCCTTTATAGGCTGGGACGGTGTATCACTCTTTAATGCTGATGTAGATGTAATCCGTTTAGCAATGGAATACGCAGCACAGTATCAAGTCTATTCTGAGGCATGTGGAAGATGTGCGCCCGGTCGTTGGGGTGGAAGAATTCTTTATGATCAGTTAGATAAGATTGCTCGTGGAGAGGGAAGTGTAGCTGATTTGGAGCACCTAAAAGAGATCGGTGCGAGTATGCAAGTTACTTCAAAATGTGAGATTGGAAAAACAGTTCCAACCCCTATTTTAGACCTGATGAAGCATTTTGAGCATGAATTTATGGCTTGTATTAATGAGCAAAAACCATCAAAGCACTACAATGAGACAATAGGCTATATTGCAAAAATAACAGCACCTTGTACCGACGCTTGCCCTGCGCATGTTGATATTCCAGGGTATATTGAAGGCGTAAGAGATTTAAGATTTGATGATTCACTTGAAGCAACGCGTCAAACAATGCCGCTAGCACATACTTGTGGTCGTGTCTGTCCGCATCCGTGTGAGGATGCATGTAGAAGAACAAATCTTGATGAACCGATTTCGATTATGGCACTGAAACGTCTTGGCGCCGACTGGGAGACTGATCACGGTTTAGATTTTTTTCATCCAATGGAGAAAGCACCAAGTACGGGCAAAAAAGTTGCAGTAATCGGAGCGGGTCCTGCCGGACTTACTACGGCTTATTATTTAGCTGCTGATGGTGTTGAAGTTGATGTTTATGAAGAACTTCCTGTTTTGGGCGGTGAAGTTGCAGTTGGTGTTCCCGAGTACAGAATGCCGGTTGATAAATATAACCAAGATATAGAGTGCGTGAGAGATATGGGAGTAAACTTTATAGTGAATTCCAAGATTAATGCAGACGATATGCGAAGATTTGAGAAAGAGTATGATGCAATAATGGTTGCAACAGGAACTCGAATTTCTAAAAAAGTTTATTGTGATAATGAAAGATTTGAAATCAAAGGGTATTGGTCAGCTATTGAGATGCTAGACAAAATTAATCTTTGGGAGAAGTATGGAATCGGTGAGCCAGTCGATTTAACAGGCAAAACTGTTGTTTGTGTCGGTGGCGGATTTACTTCAATGGATGTTGTACGATGTTCAATCAGAGCCAATGCGAAAAAGGTCTATATGATTTATCGTAGAGATGAGAAAACGATTATTAATAATACAACTTATGAAGAGTATCATGAAGCTGTAGAAGAGGGTGTAGAATTTATATTCCATTCGGCTGTAGCAAAAATGAACGATGAAGAGGATGTACTGAAATCTCTTATTGTTGATAAGTTCGAATTAGTTCCAGATCCAGATGGTGGTCGTGCACAACTTGTTAAAATTGAGGGAGAATCTTACAGTATTGAGGCTGACTTTTTAATTCCAGCAGTCTCTCAAGCAGCCGATTTGAAACTTTTGCCACAGGAGTGGGAGATTGAGAAGACCTCTTGGGGGACAGTTAAGACAAACGGCAAAGATTATATGACATCAAAAAAAGGCATTTTTGCCTCCGGAGATTGTGAGTATGGTCCTATGACTATCGTAAATGCAGTCGGTCAGGCCAAACGCGCCTCTTCTGTTATAATCAGATATCTTCAAACAGGCGAAATTAGCTTATCTGATGATGAGATTATGGAAGACCATTTGCGTAAACTGCATGTTTATGATAAAAAAGAGAAAGTTACAGGCTGGCTTGGGGGTTTACCTCGCCAACATAGTGAAATTCTAGATGTTGATATTAGAAAATTTAACAACAAAGAAGTTAATTTAGGTTTTACTCAAGAAGAAGCTATGAGTGAAGCCGACCGTTGTATGCGTTGTTATTATATTGCAATGATAGCAACTTAAGAGGGGGATGGATGATTAA
>MNYP01000050.1 GCA_001873135.1 Helicobacteraceae bacterium CG2_30_36_10 | reverse complement strand
TCCCTTTAATGGAAAATCAGCCCCGTCGTAAAAGAGGTCTGTAACAAACAGATCTATCTGAGGAAAGAAGATAAAAATAAGTGATGAAACCAAAAAGAGAAGCCAAAAGTAGAGTTCGATGTTTAAGTATTTTTTATTCATGGGTGCAATTATACCGCGTCTTTTATGTTTATATATAGAGGAGACGAACCTATGTTTAGAATTTTCTCTTGTATTAATTTCCCACTCCTTGAGTAAACCTCAAAAGAATCCTCATTTCTGAGTGTGGTTGGTTTGAGTGACCAGTGGATTTGTAACAGTTTGTCGTTGAGTAAGCATTGAAGAATATAGTAGTCTCTTGCAATATCAAGTCTTAAAAATTGGGCGTGGCTGAGGTTTTGTACCATATACTTGTAGGCTTCAAATGCTGAGCGTTTAACGATCGTATCTCTGTTGTCTAAAAGCCCATATCCCGGTGCGATGAGCTGATGCCACGATACTGAGTCGACTTGCTGAGAAGCAAACGCCAGAAAGTAATAACGAAGCATATAGTCGGTATAAATCTCATGGCTAACACACTCATGCTCGCTGGTTGGGGCATAGGGCGCAGTGCCGCTTATGGGCCAATTTGTCTCCGTGATGTGAAGTTCGTTGGCTGTTTTTGGGCTCAGCCAAACCATTGTGCTCAAAAGTGCAATCTTATCTGAGAGGTTAAAACCCATTTGTGTATTTTCAGGAGCACCACGTCTGTCTACGTAAAGAAGCGCTGAAATGCCATCGTATTTGTACTTAAAAAAGTTAAAAAGAGTGTGGGCTGTGAAGTGGTATTCAAAGTCTATCACGCCACTTCCAATGAGCTTGGCATGTGGAAAATTTTCTTCTTTTAAATCATAAGCAACTTTGAAAAAACGGTTGTATTCATTTACACTGAAAAATCCCCATTTAGCACGATTAATTGTCGAACCAATTTCGTAAATTTCCACATGCCCAGTAAGTGCTGAAAAAATTGTTCGTAAATCTTTTTTTAATAACTCTAAGTCTTCTATATGCTCTCTGTCTTGCAGTATTTTAAGGGTAATTTTTTTATTTCCACATGCCAAGATAAAATCTTTGAGTTGCTCAAGTGTTTGCATTTCCCAAAGCTTAAAACGGATTAAAACTCTCTGTACTTGCAACTCTTCTAAAAGTTCAAGAGTTACGTCAGGTTCTCTTTGATAATCAACTCCCATGCAAAAAAAACCACTTAAATCAATAATCTTTCTTTTAACAGATGGCATCATTATAATCGAAACAGGTAGTACAAAAAAAGCTGTAACAAATGTTTTTATAAGTGAAAATATCTCATGCTTACGCATCTTTTTTTTATAATCTTTGTCTTTAAGTTGGTATGGCTGGTCGGAATAATTATCCCATTTGAATGGTTTTTTCATAAGTGGAATTATAGCTTTTTTAAGATAAAATCATAAACAAAAATTTTAACAGGATTTATAATTATGAAAATATCAGTAATCGGAACAGGCTATGTTGGTTTAGTGAGCGGAGTATGTTTCGCTCAAATGGGAAACAAAGTGACGTGTGTAGATATAGATGAGAAAAAAATAGAAGACTTAAAGCAAGGAATCATCCCTATCTATGAGCCGGGTTTGGAAGATATGACTCTTGAAAACTATAAAAATAAAACATTAAACTTTACCATAGATGCCAAAGAAGCTATAAAAAACTCTAAAATAGCTTTCATAGCTGTGGGAACTCCTATGGGTGAAGATGGAAGCGCCGACCTTAAATATGTTTTGGCTGTTGCAAAAACTATCGGGCAATCTATTGAGAATTACATAGTCGTCGTAGATAAATCGACTGTTCCGGTGGGAACGGCTGACAAAGTAAGAGTCGCCATTCAAACTGAGCTTGATGCTAGAGGTGTGAGCGTGGAGTTTGACGTAGTTTCTAACCCAGAGTTTTTAAAAGAGGGTGCGGCAATTCAAGATTTTTTACATCCTGACCGTGTTGTTATCGGGGCTGAGAGTGAGAGAGCTATGGAAGTTATGAGAGAGTTGTATGCGCCATTTATGAAGCACCACGACCGCTTTATCGGTATGGATATAAAATCTGCCGAGATGACAAAATACGCTGCAAACGCTATGCTTGCAACAAAAATAAGCTTTATGAATGAGATAAGCCAAATTTGCGAAAGAGTCGGCGCCGATGTCAACAAAGTAAGAAACGGCATAGGAAGCGACAGCCGCATCGGATACAGTTTTATCTATCCGGGTTGCGGATACGGCGGAAGCTGTTTTCCTAAAGATGTTCAAGCACTAGCAAAAACGGCAAAAGATTTTGGGTATAACCCGAGAATTTTAGATGCGGTCGAAGCGGTTAATTATGATCAAAAATATGTAATGTCCAACAAAGTAATCACTCGTTTTGGAGAAAATTTAAGCGGGAAAACTTTCGCTGTATGGGGACTTAGCTTTAAGCCGGAGACGGATGACATGAGAGAAGCTAGCTCTATCACCATCATAAATGAACTGACATCTCGCGGGGCAAAAGTAGTGGCATACGACCCAAAAGCGATACACGAAGCACAAACGCATTACTTAAAGGGTAACGAAAAAGTGTCGTATGTCCAGAGTAAATATGACGCGCTTAAAGAGGCTGATGCACTGATTTTGGTAACCGAGTGGCAAGAGTTTAGAAGCCCTGATTTTGATGAGGTAAAAAAACTGCTTAAAAATGCGATTTTCTTTGACGGAAGAAATCAGTTTTCTAAAGAAAAAATGACGAAGTACGGGTTTGAGTATTTTCAGATTGGGGTAAAGTAAGGATGTTGAAGCTTTTTGTAGCTCTTTTTTTACTCTTTGTAAATCTGAGCGCACTCACGCTACAAAAAGCAAATATTTATAGTGACCAAAATATTTCGGGCTGGGTTATGTCGGAGAAACTTGATGGCATACGAGCTTTTTGGAACGGAAAAAACTTGCTCACACGAAAAGGTAAACCTATAAACGCTCCTGCGTGGTTTACTCAAAATCTTCCACCCTTTGAACTTGATGGTGAACTCTGGACAAAACGAGGGGACTTTGAGAATATTCAGTCTATTGTGATGGATGAAGTTCCACATGCCACATGGAGTGAGATAAAATATATGATTTTTGAAGTTCCACATGCCAAGGGAGATTTTATTGCAAGACTTGATTCTGCCCATAACTACGTAAAAGAGAAAAAGCTTCGGCATATGGAAATAATTGAGCAAAAGATATGTTCTAATCAAGCAGAGTTAGACTCTTTTCTAGAGAGTATGCTCTCTTTAGGTGGCGAAGGCGTGATGATAAAAGATGCTTCTAAAGAGTATTTTGAGGGACGAAGCAGCTCTATATTGAAAGTCAAAAAAGAGCAAGACGCGGAAGCAAAAGTCATTGGCTACAAAAATGGGAGCGGAAAGTACACAGGTATGATGGGAAGTCTTCAAGTGGAATTTGACAATGACATTCAGTTTTTCATTGGCAACGGTTTTAGTGATGAGCAGAGAAAAACACCACCTAAAATAGGAGAGATTATAACTTTTAAATATTACGGTTTTACAAAAAACGGTGTACCTAAATTTGCTTCTTTTATGAGAGTGAGAAAAGATTAGTGAACATTTTAGTAGTACGCACCGATAAGCTTGGCGATTTTATTACTGCACTACCTGCGATGTATCTCCTTAAACAGCATAATCCACAAAACAGAATCATCGCCTGTGTTGCACCCCTAAACAAAGAGTTAGCCTTGGCATGTGGATTTATCGATGAGGTGATTGTCGATGATAACTCTGGCACCCCAAGGGCATTTGTCGCTTCGCTCGGGCACATGTGGAACTTGGTAAAAAAACTTCGGCATGTGGAAATAGACGCTTCGATAACGCTCTTCTCAAACACCAGAATTGCCCTCTCTCAGTTCTTGGCAGGCATTCCCATGCGCATAGCTCCAGCCACAAAAATAGCGCAAATCTTCTACACTCACAAAGTGAAACAAAGAAGAAGCGAAGTGAAGATGGCGGAGTTTGAGTATAACTTAGAACTTACAAAAACATTGTTCCCTGATATAAATTTAGAGTATAAAAAACCGCTTTTAGAGTTTAGTGATTCCAAAGACGTTTATGTAAAATTTTGCAAAGAGTTCAATATTATGAAAGAGGTCATTGCTTTTCACGTAGGTTTCGGCGGAAGTAGCGATGCGAACTGGAACTTAGATGAGTATGAGATTTTGATAAGGGAAGTTTTAAATCAAGACAAATACCGGGTAGTGCTCACCTTCGGACCTGATGAAGTTGCTTTATGTGAAGAGATGAAAATTAGACTGAAAAATGAAAAAGTCATATTTTATATCTCAAAAGAGGGCATAGTGAACTTCGCAAAACTCATAAGCCACTTCAAACTTTTTGTAAGCACTTCCACGGGAACCTACCATTTAGCATCTTTAGTAGGCTGCCCGACTCTGACCTTTTTTGCAGATACTCTGTTCGCGAGTTCTAAGAGATGGAAGGGTGTTGGAGATGAGAAGTTGCAGAAGCATTTTATGATTCCACATGCCGAATGCGAAAGAAATAAACTATTCGACTATATTTTAGAAAAATTGAAAACGACTTAATTATTTACCTTTTAACTTTCTTTTTAAATTAACTTTAGCTTCTAAAAATTTCGCTTCATTCACTAAAATTTCAATGGCTTTTTTTTCATCTAAATTTCCAAGTTTTGCATACTCTTTTGCTAATATTTTGAGGTCGTTGTCATCTTTTGCCCAAAACTTATTGAAGTTTTTTAGCCCTTGGATGGGGTGGATTGTTTTGAACTGCATTCTGTTTATGTCGACGAGCGAAAATTTATATGTGTCTGCTTGTTTAGTTACTAAAATATTTCCAAGAGAATAATCCACATGCCAAACACCTTTTTGATGTATTTCATAGGTAAAGCGTGCAAACTGTTTTAAAATCTCTTGAAAATCTTCCACTTTATGGTGAAACACTTCTCTGATGGTAAAATCATACGGCTCATAGAGTGAGATAAAATAACTTTCACTCAAAAGTCCTGAGCTAAAAAACTCTATAATTCCTATTGGTTCTGGGGTGTTTACGCCAAGTTCTATTAATTTTACAGCATTAATGTATGATTTTTTAGCTTTGCCCTCACGAAAAAAAGTATAAGCAATACGGTTTATGGCATGTGGAACTTTAAATGATTTTACTACGCATTTCATGTCATGTAATTCAATAATTTTAAGCTCATTTCTTGCTTTATGGATGCTTTCACCCGCATTGTTGAAAATTTCTTTGATATGAATGAAATCGTTTTCAAAATTTTTATATTTGGGATTTAGAATAAGGTTATGTTTCAATTTTACACCTTTGTTGTTGAGGTAAAATTAGTAATGTATCTATTGACGATTGTAGAAGGAAGAAAAGGTTCTACGTGTTTTTGAAAATCTATAGGCGATTTATTTGTTATTTCTTGATAGATTTTTTCGCCTAAACTTTCGATAGTCGGTTCACATAAAAAGTTTTCAAGTTCATTTTTCATAATGTCTCTTACTCCTCCTGGACTTTTTGTTACAACTAAATTTGTATGGCATGCTAACGCTTCAAGTAAAACCATCCCCAAGCCTTCATGCTTAGAACTCAGCACGAACAAATCGGCATGCTTTATCCAAGGGTAAGGATTTATTTGCACACCACTCATCACAACAGAGTCTGTAAGATTTAAATCACTAATGAGACTACGTATATTATCTTCATCATGACCTTGTCCGACAAGAACAAGTTTATGTTTTATGTTATATTTACTTTTTATATAATCATAGGCTTTTATGAGCAGCGAGAGTTGTTTCACTGGAGCAATTCTGCCGACATTTACGATATATGGGGTTTTTATCTCTGGTATGAACTCTTTAGAAGCGGCATTTATATACTCTATATCTACTGGATTAGTCACTACAAGTGATTTTTTCGCTTTTAAATTTGTTTTAATTTCAAGTTCTTTAAAACTTTCAAAAACGCCATTAGAAACACAGGCAATATTTTTATTATTGTAAAGCGATTTTGCAAATATTTTTGTTAAAAAGTTCATATTTGCATCTGGGTACAAAAGATTTTCACAAACTTGTATATATCGGTTGTCTTGATTGAACCATAAATATTCAAAGGTTCCTTGTCCTCTGATGATAATCAAATCAAAAGGTTCGGAATTTTTTTCTAATTTTGAAAGCTTGTATTTGAATAAAAAAGAGGTGATGAAACCTTTTAAAATTGGATAACTATGTCTAAAAAAAATGTTCAAAATTCTTGCAAACAAATCAAATAAAAAGCCTACAATACTGAGGGTTAAATACTTATCTAAATTCCAAAAATGAACATGCTTGAGATGAGAAGTATCGTAAATTTTTTTCTTCTTTTTAAAATATATGAGGTGACTTTCATGACCTTGATCTTCAAAAGCTTTGCTGAGTGAAATTGCAACACGTTCCATCCCACCAATTTTCAAACTTCTAACTACTATGGCAACTTTCATTTGACTCACTTTTATTTATGTATGAAATTATATCATTTTAAAATAAAGAGTATGTTAGAATACATCTATGAAAATTACCGTAAATATTATCACATTAAACGAAGAAAAAAATATTGAATCAGTGATTAAATCTGTCCAAGAAGTTTGTGATGAAGTTCTTGTAATTGACTCTTTAAGCACAGATAAAACTTGCGAGATTGTAGAGTCTTTAGGTGCTACAGTAATAAAACAGGCTTATCTTGGTGATGGTCCTCAAAAAGCTTTTGGCGCACCTTTAGCTAAGAATGAATGGATTTTAAGTATAGATGCAGATGAAAGACTTGATGTTAATGCGATAGAAGCTATAAAAAACCTTGATTTGGAGAATACTCCTTATGATGCTTTCTCATTTGCCAGAAAAACATATGTAGGCAAAGCTTACATAAAACTTTGGTATCCCGATCGAGTGACGCGACTTTACAAAAAGTCGGCATGTGGATTTACAACTGCGGGCGGACATGCTAGAGTCGATACGCAAAATGTGAAAGCCCTTGATGCCGACATGCTGCACTACTCCTATTCGGATTATAGTGAAATGATAAAAACAAGCCATAAGTTTATTACCAGAGGTGCAAAAATTGCACATGCCGAAGGTAGAAAAGTTTCGAGTTTTGACCCGTTTTTGCACGGAGTCGGCGCACTTTTTAAGACTTTGATTTTAAAAGGCGGAGCCTTTCATGGCATAAACGGTTGGAATGTGGCGGTTATTTCCGCCTTTAGTTCGTACATGAAATATGCTTTGATGTTGGAGATGCAAGAGAATGAAAAAAATGGATAAAAAAACAATTATAGAACTCTGCATGTCGCCAGATTTGGGTGGGCTTGAACTTTATATGATGCGCTGTTCAAAGGCTTTAAAAGACGAGTTTGATGTTA
Organism: Helicobacteraceae bacterium CG2_30_36_10; assembly: GCA_001873135.1. Taxonomy (GTDB): domain Bacteria; phylum Campylobacterota; class Campylobacteria; order Campylobacterales; family Sulfurimonadaceae; genus Sulfurimonas. Next base: position 2,616 of record MNYP01000050.1, on the reverse strand, counting down.
TAAGCGTTATCAATGAAAACTCAAAATTAGAGCAGTATTATAATGCCCAAAATCACTATGTAACAATTAAAAAAACGAGTAATCTTTTTATGATGGGTGCGGCAAAAAAACTTGCAAATCTTATAGATGCGCGGCATGCGGAAATAATTCACATGCACTGGACAAAAGATATCCCTTTTGTGGTTTTGGCAAAAATGTTTTCTAAAACAAAACCAAAGATTGTACAAACACGAAATATGACGATGACACGGTTTAAAAACGACTTTTATCATAGAATAATGTATAAAAATATTGACTTGATGTTGCCCGTGACTTATCAGGTAAAAGAGCAGTTGGAGAAATTTATACCGCTTGACATTCGTCCAAAAATCGAAGTGCTTTATATGGGTTCTGATAAACCTGAGATGCTTAGTCACGTAGAAGCAGATGCCTTAAAAAAGAGCTTAAATTTTGAAAATGAGAGTTTCAATCTTGGAATGGTCGGTCGTATCAATGAAGCAAAAGGACAACATCTGCTCATAAAAGCACTCGCTACAATTAAGAGCAAAAATGTGCACGTCTATTTTGTCGGGCATGAAATGCATAAAGGGTACATTGATGCACTTAAAAATATGGCGCAAGATTTAGGTGTGATAAATCAGGTTCACTTTTTAGGTTTCATGAAAAATCCGCACCACTTTTATCAGATTTGCGATGCAGTAGTTTTAGCTTCAAAAAAAGAGACCTTCGGGCTTGTTCTCGTCGAAGCGATGCAAGTCGGCACTGCAGTTATTGGTGCAAACAGTGGCGGAGTTGTTGAGATAATCGACGATGAAAAAACTGGACTGTTTTTTGAAGCACAAAACAGTGAGAGTTTGGCATGTGCAGTTGAGAAATTGATGTATGATAAAGAATTATTAGCGAATATTGCAAAAGCCGGACAAAAAAGGTGCGAAGAGATGTTTTCTAACGAAAAGCAGTTTGTGAAACTTGCTGAGATTTTTAAAGAGCTGATATGAAGGTAAGTGTAATCATCGCCGTTTACAAAGATATTGTAGCACTCAATCTCACAATAGAAGCATTCAAAACACAAACATATAAAAATTTTGAGGTCATTGTAGCCGAAGACAACAACAGCCAAGAGATGAGAGAGTATGTTGCATCCATAAAAGATTTGGATGTAAAACATACCTCTCAAGAGGATATAGGTGTTCGTAAATCAAGGTCTCAAAACAACGCAATTTTAAAAAGCTGTGGGGAGTATCTTATATTTTTAGATGGCGATATTATTCCCTACTCTACTTTTGTTGCCGGACATGTACAACTTGCTGCAAGAGGTCGTGTTTTAGCTGGAAGAAGAGCAAATCTCAATGCAGAGTTGAGTATAAAGATGAGAGAGGGGAAACTTTTGCCGCTGAGACTTGAAAAGTTCTATTTTATTCTTGGATTTAAGCTTATGTTTGACAGAAATGCTAGGTTTGAACAGGGCGTTTATATAGCTCCAAACTCTCTTCTTTATAATGTCTTTCTCGCAAAAAGAAAAAGAAACACAAGTTTAATCGGCTGTAATTTTTCCTGTTTTAGAGAAGATATGATTGCTATAAACGGCTTTGATGAAAGTTACGGCGAGTCTTCATTGCCTGATGACATGGACTTAGATTGGAGATTTAGAGCCTATGGACTGAGCTTGCACTCTTGCAAAAATGTGGCAAATACATTTCATTTGTATCACAAAAAACAGAACAATCCGACAAGTCAAGAGCAGTGGGAAAAGTTTAACAAAAACAAAAAAGAAAAAAAATATATCTCTAATGAAGGATTGAGCCGACATGCAGAGTCAATCTCTCTTTTTGATTAAAAAGTATACTTCAAATAAAGACAATTTAACCCTATGGATGAATAATCTTTTAGTGCTTTATGCTTTTTTACTTCCAATTTCTCAAACCATTAAGGCTACTATTTTTACTTTTATCCTACTTCTTTTTTTCATTAGAGGAGATGTTGTAAATCAAGTAAAGTCTACTTTGCGAAACAAGGTAGTCAGGTCGTTTTTATATCTATTTTTGATATATGTTATTGGGCTTTTATGGACGGACGATATGTCGTCCGGAATCAATGCAATTAATAGCATTAAATACGGCTTGTACTTAATCATTTTTTATAGCATTGTTGATGGGCACTATATAGATAAAGTAATCACAGCGTTTATATTAGGTATGCTCGTGAGTGAACTAACTTCGTATGGAATTTTATTTGAGATAATGCCATGGAGACTTGAAATTGGGGAGATTCTTTTTTATAAAGTGCAGAGTCCTCACGACCCTTCTCCATTTTTAAACCATATACACTATGGAGTTGCCTTGTCTTTTTTGGTAGTACTACTTGGACAAAAAATAGTTTTTAGCAGTGAGCACCTTTACGTGAAGCTTATTATGAGTCTTTTTGTTGTGAGTGCGACTGCAAATATTTTTGTAACCGGCGGAAGAACAGGCTATATGACTTTTATAGTGTTGATGCTGATTTTACCCATTTTTTATCTCAAAAAATATGTGATTGGTGTTTTGTCTGCACTTATTTTAATACTAAGCATTGCTTATACAAGCAGTCCTATTTTTCAAACAAAATTTGTTGAGACAA
>MNYP01000049.1 GCA_001873135.1 Helicobacteraceae bacterium CG2_30_36_10 | reverse complement strand
AAAACAACAATAAAAGCAGTCTGCGCATTCATAAGAGTTCACTCGTTCAGGTTCTTATCAATATTGTTTCAAATGCAAAAGATGCTTTGCTATCGAGCAATGTAACTCCGGCAACTATCAATGTAACCATTAATGAGACCAGAGACTCAATTGTTCTTAAAATCTGTGATAATGCCGGGGGAATACCTGAAGATATTATAGATAAAATTATTGAGCCTTATTTTAGTACTAAGGCATTAACCGGTACTGGGCTGGGCTTGTATATATCACGCACAATCGTAGAAAAACATCTTTTTGGAACGCTTACTTGGCATAATGAAAATAAAGGTGCTTGTTTTGTGATTACTTTATATAAAGATGATAAAAAAAGATAAGCAAAGAAGTTTCCACATGCCGGAGCCGGCATGTGGAAATGGCATGTGGAAATGACTACGGTTCTTTCACTTTCATTACATGTTTGAACATGTTGGCTAAAGTAGATATTATAAATCGTCCTCATGCTTACCAAGATACTCGGCAACACCCTCAGTTGTAGCTTTCATACCCTCGTCGCCTTTTTGCCAGCCAGCAGCACATACTTCGCCGTGCTCGTCAGTAAACTGCATTGCGTCTACCATACGAATCATCTCATCAATGTTACGGCCAAGCGGTAAATCATTCACTACTGAGTGACGTACGATTCCTTTAGCGTCAATAAGAAATGACCCACGAAGTGCTACTGCTTCGCCGAAAAGTACATCGTAATCTCTTGAGATTGACTTAGTAAGGTCAGCTACAAGAGGGTAACCGACATGACCGATACCGCCCTTGTTAACTGGAGTTTCTCTCCAAGCAAAGTGAGAAAATTGGCTGTCTACAGATACGCCGATAACATTTACGCCACGGTCTTTGAAATCTTTGAGTCTGTGGTCAAAAGCAATAAGTTCAGAGGGACAAACGAAAGTAAAGTCAAGTGGATAAAAGAATATTACCGTACCTTTTTCACCCATATTTTCTGATAATTTAAAATCTTCAACGATTGAACCGTCGCCTAAAACTGTTGTTGCCGTGAAATCTGGGGCAGGGTTTGTTACTAACATATATATCCTTTTTTTTGTGTTTTTTAATGAGCAAATTTTAACTAAAAATTATTAACAAAGCTTAGATGTATAAAAGTAGTACTTTACTTTAAGGATAATTTTTATCTTTTAGATATTTCCCCGCTATACGGAAGTGCGACTTCATTGAGCTGTATAAATAAGTAGCAAACTGTTACCAAATAGATTAAAGAATATGTCATAATTGCAATAATTTTAAAAAAACTAAAAAGGTTTATAAACAAGATGGACATTATTCAAAATAGGACATGCGATATCATAATTTTTGGCGGTCTTGGAGATTTGGCTCTGCGCAAGTTAATTCCGGCACTATATTATCTGCATCAAGATGGACATTTATGTAAAAACACCAGAGTTATCCCGGTTTCACGCGACATGATAACTACTGCTGAGTATAATGAAATAATTTTAGAAAAATTTGCACCGGGCTTTGAAGATAAAAGCTACAACAGAGATACTTTTAACGCCTTTATGAAACGTGTAGAATATGTAGGCATAGACTTAACAAAAGAGAGTGATTACGAAGCACTTGCAAAAGTCCTAAAAGGGCATGAAGAAAAAGAGAGAATAAATTATCTCTCAACCGCTCCTTCACTCTTTGGAACTATATGTGCGAATATAGATAAATTTAATCTTATTTTGCCAAGCTCTCGTGTAGTTTTGGAAAAGCCGATCGGAAATGATTTAAAATCATCACAGGTTATTAACAATGAAGTTGCTGAGCATTTTAAAGAGTCCGCTATCTTTAGAATAGACCACTATTTAGGGAAAGATACGGTTCAGAATATTTTGGCACTGCGTTTTTCAAACATGCTTTTTGCACCTATTTGGAACGCCCAGTATATTGACCATATTCAAATTACCATAGCTGAGAGTGTAGGGCTTGAGGGTCGTTGGGCTTACTATAACAACTATGGGGCTATGCGTGATATGGTTCAAAACCATCTTTTGCAACTTTTGTGTTTGGTAGCAATGGAACCGCCCTCAACGCTTGACGGTGACAGTGTTCGAGATGAAAAACTTAAAGTTATTAAATCCCTTCGCTCAATCGAGGGAGACGATTTAAAACTTAAAACCGTGCGGGGTCAGTACTCCTCAGGAGTGAGCGGCACTCAGGCGGTTCCAGGGTATTGTGAAGAAGACGGTGGACAAAGTAACTCCAATACGGAGACTTTTGTGGCGATTCGTGTAGATATTGACAACTGGAGATGGAACGGGGTTCCCATGTATCTTAGAACCGGTAAAAGAATGGTGGAGCGATACAGTGAAATTGTTATTGACTTTAAAGATGTTCCGCACTCTATTTTTCCAAAAGGGGGTATCTGCATAGACAGCAACAAACTTGTGATTCGCCTTCAGCCTGATGAGAGTATCTCTCTGTTTATTATGAACAAAGTTCCTGGACTCAACGAGGGAATGCGACTCCAACAAGTGGAGCTTGACTTAAATGTAGCCGAAGGCGCACCACGTTCTCCAAGTGCGTATGAGCATCTTTTGCTTGATGTTATCCGTAACAACTCTACACTTTTTATGCGCCGTGATGAGGTAGAGGCTGCATGGGTTTGGGCTGATAAAATTTTAGACGGCTGGCAAAGTATGGGTATTACTACTAAAGCATATAAGGCGGGAACAGCAGGTCCGGCATCATCAATCGCCCTCATTGAACGTGATGGAAGAAGCTGGTATGAAAAATAATTTTACCTTGCACATATTTAAGAGCAGCGAAGCCTTAGTCGCGACTCTTAGTGATGCTATAATATCTGTTTTAAAGAGTGCTATAGAGCAAAGAGGTCATGCTTTTATAGCACTCTCCGGCGGTTCAACCCCAAAAAAACTTTTTGAGAGCTTATCAGGAGCTGACTTAGAGTGGAACAAGGTTATTATTACTCTAGTAGATGAGAGATGGGTTAGTCCAAATTCTGCAGAGAGTAATGAAAACTTAATAAAAAATACTCTCCTGCAAAATAATGCAAGTTTTGCCAATTTTATCCCTTTGAAAAACAGTGCACTTGAAGCCCAAGACGGAGTGCTTATTACTGCAAACAGACTCCAAGAGATAGATAAACTCGATATTGTAGTCCTTGGTATGGGCGGTGATGGACATACAGCATCCTTTTTCCCACATGCCAAAGGTCTAGAGAATGCTCTCACTACAAAAGAGCTGTGTTGTGCAACAGAGGCAACAGTAGCGCCGTACTCAAGAATAACATTAAGCAGAAACTTCTTACTCAGTGCAAAGCATCTTTTTTTACATATAGAGGGTGAGCAAAAGAGGAACGTTTTTGATCTGGCATGTGGAAGCAGTGACGAATTAGAGATACCAATCATTGCAATGATGCAACAAACACAACCAAAATTGGAGGTATATTATGCATAAAAAAATCCTAGAAGTTACTCAAAACATTATAAGCCGCTCAAGCAAAAGCAGGGCAATTTATTTAAAGCGAATCGAAGTAGCACATAGTTCAGTGGTAGAGAGAGGACACTTAGGCTGTAGTAATTTAGCTCATGCAATAGCCCCGTGCTCGCACCAGGAAAAAGAGAACATGGCAAAAATGCAAAGTGAAAATATCGCAATCGTCTCGGCATACAACGATATGCTCTCAGCGCACCAGCCTTTTGTAAGTTTTCCTCCGCTCATTAAACGCACTCTTAGTCTTGCAGGGGCAACTTCACAATTTGCAGGCGGAGTTTCGGCTATGTGTGACGGAGTAACGCAGTCACAGCCGGGAATGGAACTGAGTCTTTTTTCTCGTGAAAACATAGCACAAAGTACGGCGATAGCCCTTTCACACAATATGTTTGACGGTGCAATTTTACTCGGAGTGTGTGACAAAATCGTTCCAGGAATGTTTATAGGTGCTATGAAATTTGGACATTTGCCTATAATTTTTGCTCCAGCGGGACCTATGGAATCAGGCATCAGCAACTCGCAAAAAGCAAAAATCCGCCAAGAGTACGCAGAGGGAAAAGTGGGTCGTGCGGAGCTTTTAAAAGCAGAATCTGCTTCGTACCATGCACCTGGAACGTGTACATTTTACGGAACTGCAAACTCTAACCAGATGTTGATGGAAATTATGGGACTTCACGTGGCAGGAGGAACCTTTGTAAATGCAAACACAAAACTTCGCGACGCCCTGACTGAGGCGGCTTCGCTTAAACTTCTTGAACATTCAGCGCTTGGGAAAAACTACATGCCAATCGGGAAGATGATAGATGAAAAAAGTTTTGTAAATGCAATAATCGGGCTTTTGGCAACAGGCGGCTCGTCCAATCATACGCTTCACATTATTGCAATGGCTCGGTCTTGTGGAATCACTATAACATGGACAGATTTTGATGAGCTTGCAAACGTCATCCCGCTTTTATGTAAAATGTACCCCAACGGGAGTGCCGACGTAAACCACTTTCACAGTGCAGGCGGTATGGCGGTAGTTATTCGTGAACTCCTTGACGTGGGGCTTTTACACGAAGATGTGAATACTGTTATGGGTTTTGGAATGCGCAACTATTTGCAAGAGGCGTTTTTAGAAGATGGCAAACTGAGCTACAAAGAGTCCATTAAAACTTCAGCCGACACAGAGGTTATCTCTAGCGTAAAAGAGCCCTTTAGCACACATGGCGGACTCAGAGTTCTTAATGGAAACATCGGTCGTTCAGTTATAAAAACATCTGCACTTAAAGAAAAAAACAGAGTTATAAGTGCGCCTGCAAAAGTTTTTTACAGCCAAGAAGCACTAAAAGAGGCTTTTTCAAGGGGTGAACTCAACTCTGATTTTATAGCAGTTTTGCCCTACCAAGGTCCAAAATCAAACGGTATGCCGGAGCTTCACGGTTTAATGCCCTCAATGGGCGCATTGCAAGACAGCGGCTTTAATGTAGCTATTGTAACTGATGGTAGAATGAGCGGTGCATCAGGAAAAGTTGCCTCTGCCATTCACGTATGTCCTGAAGCAAAAGACGGCGGAGTTATCTCAAAAATAATGGATGGAGATATGATTACACTTGATTGTGATAATGGAATTTTAAATGTAAACATTTCTGATGAGGAACTTGAGCAACGAGAGATTATTGTTCCTGATTTGTCAAGTAATATATCGGGAGTAGGGCGTGAACTTTTCTCTAGTTTTAGAAGAGTGGTAAGCTCTGCAGAAGAAGGCGCTACTATATTTGAAATCGTTGGAAAAGAGTCATGCTAAGCGCAAAAGAGGTCATGGAAGTATCTAAAATCATTCCCGTCATTAGCGTGAATTCGGCGGATGAAATGCTTCATTTGGCTGAGGCACTTATAAAAGGTGGGGTAAACATATTTGAGATTACGCTTCGTACATCTGCGGCACTCGTGGCAATCGAAGCGGTTGCACGTGAGTTTCCACATGCCATGACGGGCGCTGGAACTGTTATAAATGCACAAACCTTTCAAGCCGTATATGATGCAGGTGCTTCTTTTGCAATCTCTCCGGGACTCACAAAAGAGTTAGCAGAGTTTGCCCAAAATTTCCACATGCCACTCCTTCCCGGCGTTGCAACAGCAAGTGAGATTATGAACGGACTCTCTTACGGTTTTAAAGAGTTCAAACTTTTTCCAGCCACGGTAGTCGGCGGAATCCCCGCACTAAAAGCCTTCGGCGGACCGTTTGCAGACGTGATGTTCTGCCCGACAGGTGGCATAAACGCAAGCAATGCAAGAAGTTTTTTAGAGTTGTCAAATGTAGCGTGTATCGGGGGGAGTTGGATAGTGCCATCAAACTTAATCGCAGAGAAAAAGTTCGATGAAATAACGCGTTTAACAAAAGAAGCCGTAGAGCTTTTGAGATAGGCAAAACTTCCACATGCCAAGCTTTTACTAGTTCCCAAGTTTCTCTCGTTCCCACGGTCTCCGTGGGAATGCATATATGTCAATTAGGCTGATATATATACGTTCCAACGCTGGAGCATTGGAACGAGAAAAAACTATTTCCACATGCCGAGCTTTTTATTAACTAATCACACTCAAAACTAAAGCTTTTGCCTCTTCTTGAATGCGTTTTAAATGCTCTTTTGAGATGAAGCTCTCAGCATAGATTTTATAAATATCTTCCGTGCCTGATGGGCGTGCTGCAAACCAGCCGTTTTTAGTCGTAACTTTTAGACCGCCGATAGCCTGGTTGTTTCCCGGTGCATTTGTGAAAATGCCTTCAATAGCTTCGCCCGCTAGCGTTTTAGACGTTATGTCAGTCGGTGAGAGTTTTTTAAGCTTTGCTTTTTGCTCAGGTGAAGCGACTGCATCACTTCTTTCATAATACGAAACGCCAAACTGCTCTTCTAGCTCTTTATACAAAACTCCCGGGTCCTTTTTGAGTTTTTCGGTGATTTCAAAGGCTAAAAGATTTAAAATAATCCCGTCTTTGTCTGTTGTCCAAGTCGAGCCGTCTTTTCGTAAAAATGAAGCGCCTGCACTCTCTTCGCCGCCAAAACCGATAGTGCCTTCGCTTAGTCCCTCAACAAACCATTTAAAGCCGACCGGAACCTCAATAATCTCACGCTCCACTAAGAGAGCCACTCTGTCAATCATAGAACTCGAAACCAAAGTTTTACCGATTTTTAGCGAAGTTGCCCACTCTTTTCTGTATTTGAAAAGGTACCAAATTGCCACTGAGAGGTAATGGTTTGGGTTCATAAGTCCGACACTTTTTGTCACAATGCCGTGACGGTCAAAGTCTGGGTCATTTGCAAAGGCTAGGTCGTATTTGTCTTTGAGTGAGATGAGAGAAGTCATGGCATGTGGACTTGAGCAGTCCATTCTGATTTTCCCGTCGTGGTCGCAACTCATAAAAGCAAAAGTAGGGTCAACTGTCTCATTTACAATGTCAAGTTTAAGCCCGTACATCTCATTTATTTTTTTATACACTTCTATGCCAGAGCCGCCAAGAGGGTCAACACCGACATTTAAGGTACTGTTTTGCAGAGCTTGCATATCTATAATAGTTGAAAGAGCTTTTACGTACGGAGTTACAAAGTCTACACTTTTAGCAGCTTTGAGAGCCTCATCGATAGTTACTTTTTTAACACCCTCAAGATTGTTTTTTAAGTACTCATTTGCATTGGCTTCTATAACAGAGGTGGCATCAGTGTCAGCAGGTCCGCCGTTTGGCGGGTTGTATTTGAAACCTCCATCCTCGGGCGGGTTGTGTGAGGGAGTGATAACTACACCGTCGCATAACTCTTGTGATGTTTTGTTCGCCTCAATAACCGCAAAAGAGAGAACTGGAGTAGGCGTGTAGCCGTTATTTTGGGCGATGGCACACTTAACGCCGTTTGCTACAAAAACCTGCAAGGCTGTAAGTTCTGCAGGAATGGAGAGAGCGTGTGTGTCTTTTGCTATAAAAAGAGTGCCACTGATGCCTTGCGCTTTTCTATAATCACAGAGTGCCTGCGTGATTGCAAGTATGTGATTTTCGTTAAAACTTTTTTTAAAAGAGGAACCGCGGTGACCCGATGTTCCAAAGGCTACTTTTTGTGTTGCATCACTGATATCAGGCTTATGAGTGTAATAGTCTGAAATTAATTGAGGTATATTAATGAGTTCATGTGACGCGACTTTTTTTCCGGCATTTGCATGTGGCATGTGGAAATCTCCTTGAAATTGTGTGTCTTAAATTATACTCAAAATAAAATTAAACCATATTAAGCAAACAACAAAAAACTTTATTAATTATTATATATGTATGATATGATACTGTATATTAATAGGGCAAAAAAAAATAATAACAGCTGCTAAATAGCTTATTATGATTATATCTTTTTGCAGGAGGCAGTATGGCTATGGAGCAAATTATATTTACAGACCTTGATGGGACACTGCTGAATCATTACGATTACAGTTTTGAAGAAGCAAAAGAGGCTATAGAGTATATTAAAATAAGCAAATCACAGAGTTACCTTGAAATTAGAATATTTTTCAAACACATAAAAAAACAGTTCCCTCTCAAAGGTTTTGGAGACATGAGCGTAGAAAACGTAAGAGAGTTGACCGGACTATCAGAGGAGAGCGCAAAACATTCGATGAGAAGAAACTTTACAGAACCGTTTATTTTTGAAGGAGTAGTAGACTTAAAACTTTTAAAAGATGAGGCTGAAAAAGAGGGCTTAGAGATAGTAAAAGGGGGTAGATTTTACCATGTGATATCGCAAGGTCAAGGCAAGGCCAAGGCTATGATGCATTTAACACATTTATATGAAGAGTATTTTGAGAAAAAGTTTACAACGATAGCCTTAGATGATAGTGAGAATGATTTTTCAATGCTCCAAGCAGCAGATGTAGGAGTTTTAATTCCTTGGCCAAATGGAGAATTTGCAGATATAAATACGGAAAATATCATAAAAGCAACATACCCGGGTTCAAAGGGTTGTAACAAAGCTTTGTTGGAGATTTTAGATGCTTCGTAGAGAAATTGCCCGTAATATTTTCGATTATGCGCTAAAAAGTGTTTTGCCACAAAATCTTATGAGCAAACAGTGTCATCTTGAAAAAGAGATGCTTCATGTTGAAGATAAAATATATGATTTGCCCGAGTATAAAAATTTATATGTTTTTGGCTCCGGAAAAGCTTCCTACGCTATAGCTGTAGAGATAGAAAAAATTCTTAAAAGTACCATATATAAGGTTTAATAGTTTCGCCTTATGACAATTGAGAGTTAAGTAAAATAGAAGTAAAAATCGGATCGCATCCTGTCCCGACTTTAAAAAGCATAAACTCAGAGGTTTACAAAAACACTAGAGGGCTTGTTTCATACAGGGATACACCAGAGGGAAAGAGACCCTATGAATTAGACTGTTCTTACATAGACATACTGAGTCATCCTGATGATGAAAAAAGTTTAAGAGTAAAACGAATGTTGCTCACACAAGGGGTCATACTAGCCATGCCGGGTATACCGGGAATATATTTTCACTCACTCATAGGTTCTTCAAACTACCACGAGGGAGTGAAACTCAGCGGACTAAACCGCAGCATAAACCGTGAAAAGCTAAACTATGACCACTTAGTTGAGGTGTTATGCGAAGAGGGTACTGTGCAAAGAGCACTATTTCTAGCATATCGCAGACTTATATCTATACGCATTCATAAAAAAGCTTTTAATCCATTTGGAAAATTTGAGTTTTTAAATATAAGTAAAAAGATTTTTGCTATTTTGCAAAAATCTTTGGATGAAAGTGAAAATATCTTAGCTTTACATAATTTTTCATATGATATAATATATTTTATGTTACCAGAAGTTTTTATAAAAGATTTACAAGATTTATTGTCGGATGCAAGCGTCAAACCAAGTGAAACCATAACAATGTAGCCATATCAGATAATGTGGTTAAAATTTTAAAAAGAGGATTATGAAGTGATTAAAAAATGTTTATTTCCAGCAGCAGGGTACGGTACAAGGTTCTTGCCCGCTACAAAGGCCTTGCCAAAAGAGATGCTGCCAATATTAACCAAACCGCTTATACAATACGGCGTTGAAGAGGCGATGGCTGCAGGTTGTGATGTTATGGCTATTATTACCGGACGTGGCAAGCGTGCTATAACCGACCACTTTGATATTTCCTATGAGTTGGAACATCAAATTAAAGATACTTCAAAAGAGAAGATGCTGGACGGTATTCGTGAGATAATACTAAGATGTACCTTTACTTACACAAGACAAAATGAGATGAAAGGTCTTGGTGATGCTATCCATAAAGGAAATGTGCTTGTTGGATTTTATAACCCATTCGCGGTAATTCTTGCAGATGATTTATGTGTCAACCCTGACGGTGATGGAGTTTTAAAGCAGATGATTGATTTGTACGACAAATATAAGTGCTGCATAGTAGCAATTATGGAAGTTCCAAATGAAGAGGTGCATAAATATGGGGTTATTGAAGGCGATGAATTGGAAGATGGTGTTTTTAGGGTTTCAAATATGGTGGAAAAACCGGACAATGATAAGGCTCCGTCTAATTTAGCCGTCATTGGACGATATATTTTGACTCCTGATATTTTTGATGTCATCAAAGATATTAAACCTGGTAAAAATGGGGAAATCCAAATTACTGATGCACTTTGTGTTCAAGCTAGTAAAGGGATGGTAATCGCGTATAAATTTAAAG
>MNYP01000128.1 GCA_001873135.1 Helicobacteraceae bacterium CG2_30_36_10 | reverse complement strand
AAAAAAATCGCTGGGGCGGTGAAGATGGAGAGATTTCATCACGTGCATTTTATGAAACGGGCGGTTGAATTTTGCTCTATTTAGTTGAACATTTTTACTCCATTCAAGGAGAGGGCCGCTACACGGGAACTCCCTCACTCTTTTTTCGTTTTGGCGGCTGTAACATGAAGTGTGAAGGTTTTGGCTGTGAGGAAAAAGCAGCGGATGGAACTGTAGTTTTAGGTTGCGATACTGTCTATGCTGTAAATAAAGAGCACTTTTCACAAAACTGGATTCCCATAACAAATGCTAAAGAGCTTTTAAATGTTTTAGAGCTTTATGAACTTCCAAGAGCCGTAGATATTGTTCTTACAGGCGGAGAGCCTTTGATTTATGCAAATAATGCAATCTTTATAGAATTTTTAAATGTTCTTCATGCAAAAGGGCATCAAATTACATTTGAGACGAACGGCTCTTTGGATGTAGATTTCGAAAAACACCCTATTTATAAAGAGTGTATATTTGCACTTTCCGTGAAGTTGTCTAATTCAAATGAACACTTTCATAAAAGAGTCAGAGGTGATATTATTTATAATATTGCTTCAAACGCCAAAGGGGCTTTTTTTAAATTTAGTATAGAGGCAGAATCTATTGATTTAGGTTTGGAAGAGGAGATAGAGAGTATAATCGCTCACTCTTTAAAAACTAAAGTCTATTGTATGCCTCTTGGCGGTTCAAAAGAGGAAGTTGAGCGAAATACCGAGCCGCTTATAGAGTTTTGTAAGTCCAAAGGCTACAACTTTAGCGATAGACTGCATATACGTATTTGGGATCAAAATAAGGGAGTGTAACTATGATAATTAGAAAACTGTTTAAATTTGAAAATGCCCATATTGTTCGAGGATGTTCAAGCGTAAAATGCAAACAATCTATCCATGGGCACTCCTATAAAGTAGAACTTCTTTTTGAGTCTAACTTTTTAGACAATGGGCAGATGGTCTTTGATTTTGGGCTTATGAAACAAAATATAAAAGCTTTGGTTGAGAGTTTCGATCATGCGATTGCTCTTTGGAGCGGCGACGACAAAGAGTATATGAGTGACATGAAAAGACACTCCTCAAGATGGGTAGAACTCCCGGTTTCTCCCTCTGCAGAACAGTTCTCTAGAGTGATATTTGTTATGATAGACAATCTTTTAAAATTAACAACCACAGTAAACGGAGAAAAAGAGGTAAAGCTTCACAGCGTGATTGTCCATGAAACGGACACTGGTTATGCACAGGGCTTCAAAGAAGATGCTTATTCACAAAATATGGGTGTAATAGAGTTAGATAAAATAATTTTTTCAGAGACGATAGTAAACGAGTGGGCAGACTCTGAACTTTGGGAAAAAATAAAAAAAAAGGCGATATTCATTAACCCCAAAGAGGTTTAATTATTAAGTGATACTCCCTTACTTACTAAATTCACTCTCTCTTTAGAAGTAAAAGAAAATTTTGTAGAAATAATTTTCACGCAACTTCCACATGCCAGAAAATCACAAGCTTCATCAATCATAATATAAGAGTTTGAACTCCCAAGCGGTGAAATCATACCCGGCAAAAATTTATCACAAGGTTTAAAATACTCTCCGTCAAAGAACCCGGGAACTAAAGTTCTTCTTCCAGCCTTTATTTTATAATCTTCTTTCATTTTTGCTGTAATAGTATTTAAGTATTTTGAGCTATCACCGCTTAATGCCAAAATTATACTGCTTCCAAAAAGCTCAAAGTTTAATGCAGCAGCTAGGGGATTTCCAGGAAGATTTAAAACAAAGGTCTCTCCCATACGACCAAAAGTTGTAGGCTTGCCCGGTTTTATCTCTATTTTGTCAAAAAATATTTCATAACCAAAGGCTCCAAATGCCTCTTTTGTAAAGTCGGCATCGCCAACACTTACCCCGCCGCTTGTAATGATTAAATCACAATCTTTCGCGCTTTTTATGTGTGCTCTAATATCTTCAAGAGTATCGCTAGCCGTACCGATAAACTCTACCTCGCACCCAAGTTCCTGAGCTCTTGCAAAAAGAGTAGGCGTATTTGTATTGTAAAGTTGAAAAGGCTCAACATTTTCAAAGTGCATTTTTAGCTCATTTCCAGAGGCAAACAGAGCAACTTTTGGCTTTTTATATACTTTGATATGGCTAATACCCTGAGAGGCTAAAAGAGTAATCTGATGTGCAGCAAGTTTGTCGCCACTTCTTAAAAGTAAGTCGCCACTTTTAATATCTTCACCAGACATGCGGATATGTTTTGAAATAACTAAATTGTCTGGAAGTTTCACTCCGTTCTCACACTCAGTTATATCTTCAATAGGGACAACAGACTGAGTCCCAAATGGAATTTTCGCACCTGTCATAATTTTAATAGCAAATCCACATGCCAACTCTTTATCTGAGTTGTCTCCTGCTAAAACCGTATGATTGACTTGTACACAACTGTCTGAATCTGAAACCTTTACAGCATAACCGTCCATGGCAGAGTTGTCATATGGGGGTAAATTATGAGTAGCTACAACATCTTTGGCCAATATATAACCCAAAGCCTGTTCAATCGGTAATATCTTTATAGCCCTAATCGACACGTTTTTATAAATTAAATCTAATGCTTCTTCTACTTTAACAGCCATTTTTTGCCTCTTATAAGATAGTTATTGTAAAATTTCGTCATGAATGAAATGTATGATATGAGTATTGTAACACATAACTATGGGGTTATTGGTGTTTTGGCTGTGATTTTTGTAAATACCATGCTCCTGTTGATGGCTAAAGATGTTACCCTCTATGCAAGAAAAATTAGACTTTTTATGCCTATAGGCATGACCGTGATTGGAGCTATTATTTTTACGGGTATAGTGATGATGGCTTCTAAACACCTAGATTTCAGCCTTGCAAATATAGTGATGATTATTATTGCCATTGCCTTGATTGTTTTAGAAAACAAACGCTCTACAAAGCTTGTTGTTTTAGACAAAACCCAAGAAACAGCGTTTAAAACTTACAAAAAACAAGCCATAACTATTTTACTGTTTGAGGTTATTTTAATACTCTGTATTTCTGCTTGGATGTGGAAATGATTTATATCCTGTGTGAGGATGCTTCAAAACCATCTTTTAGCATAAAAGGCGATTTGCATAAGTATCTTGTAAAAGTGCGTCGCCATGAAGTTGGCGATGAACTTAGTTTGAGAAACAAAGAAGATATCAAAACTGTATATAAATATGAAATACAAAGTTGTGACAGCAGAAGCTTAGAGGTTAAATTAATCTCTTCATCTACAGAAGAGATAGAGAGTACAAAGAAGCTGCACATCGGCTGGTGCGTAATAGATGCTAAGTCTATTGAAAAAGTTTTACCCTCTTTGAGCGAAATTGGTGTTAGTAAAATTTCCTTTATCTACTGTGAGAGAAGCCAAAAAAACTTCAGACTTGATTTTAACAGGTTTGAGAGAATTTTAGAAGCTTCGGTGCAGCAATGCGGAAGAACTTCATTTATTGAGTTTGATACCTTTAACAATATTGAGAAATTTATAAAAGAGTATCCACATGCCAAGGTCTTTGACTTTTGTGACAATATCTTGAGGGATAATGCTGATTTTGAAACCGTGCTCATCGGTTGTGAAGGTGGTTTTTCAAAGCAGGAGAAAGAACTTCTAAAATCACAAGATGTTTTTAGGCTCAACACTCCTATGGTTTTACGTTCTGAAAGTGCCGTTATGGCAGTAGCTAGTAAGATATTGCTGTAAAATTATACACTTAAGATAAATTCAGATATAATTGCAGTTCTAAAAATCTGCCCCCATACGGATTTAAAAAATATATAGATATGCGTACACAAGACGCTTATCAAAAGGCAAAATAATGAAAAAAGATCTTCACCCTAAGTTAGTAGCTTGTACAGTTACATGTGCATGTGGAAACACATTTGAAGTACAAAGTCAAAAAGACGAAATGAAAATTGATATTTGTAACGAGTGTCATCCATTTTTTACAGGTTCTGAAAGACGTGTAGATACAGCGGGTAGAATTGAAAAATTCAACGCTCGTTACGGCAAAAAGTAGTTTTTAAAACTTGCTTCAGTTAGTTCCAACCCCGATTGGAAATATAGGTGATATTTCACTCAGAGCAATGATTGCTCTGAGTGAAGCCGATACACTTCTTTGTGAAGATACCCGCGTTACAAAAAAACTCATAAATATCCTAAAAGAACGATACAACATAGTTACTAGAGAAAATCAAAACTTTATATCTCTTCACTCACACAATGAAAAATCTTTTGTTGAAAAATTAGAAAAATCTTTTTTTGAACAAAATGTTGTTTATGTGAGTGATGCAGGCATGCCCGGTATTAGTGACCCGGGACAAATTTTAGTCCGTTATTGCATAGATAACGGAGTTGAGTATGATGTTTTCCCCGGGGCTAATGCACTTCTTACCGCCTTTGTAGCGAGCGGGTTTATAGAGACACAGATGCTTTTCTTTGGCTTTTTAGACCATAAAGGAACTTCAAGAAGTGTGGGGCTTCAAGTTGCCCTTCATAACGGTTATACAACTATACTTTATGAATCCCCTCATAGACTAGAAAAACTTCTTTTAGAGCTCGATAAAGAAGCAGGTCAAAGAAAACTATTTTTAGCAAAAGAGCTGACTAAAAAGTTTCAAAATTATTTTCACGGAACAGCGAAAGAAATTTTGAAAACATTAAATGGTAATTTCAAAGGCGAATGGGTCGTAGTTATAGAAGCAAGCACAGCACACGCCAGCAGTGCCATTAGTCAAAATGACATATTAGAACTAGAGTTGCCAAAAAAAATACAAGCCAAGCTTATTAGTAAAATCACGGGTGAAAATACAAAAGCCTGCTACCAAAGACTACTAGAGCTCTAAAAATCATAGTCAAAGATAAAGTGAAGTATCAAGTTGTTGACATAATATGTATAATAAACACGAATTTAAAAGTTTTTAGATAAAATACTTTTATGTTAATATATGCAAAACAACCAGTACATTATGTAATTGATAATTATCCAAATAAAATCAAGACTCTCTACATAGCTAAAGACCTTGAAAAAAAAGAGTACTCTCGTTTGATGAAAATGGGTTTTGAGGTAAAGAGAATCCCTCAAGAAGCTGCACAGAAAATGTGTAAAAATGCAAATCATCAAGGATATTTAGCTGAGGTGGATGAGTATGAACTCTGTCCATTCAGTTCTTTTTTAAATAAAGATTTTATTTTAGTTTTATCAAGCTTAACAGATGTTGGCAATATCGGTGCGATTGTTAGAAGTGCTTATGCTTTAGGGGTAGAGGGCATCGTAGTTTGCGGACTTAAAAATCTTGCAATCGAGCCCATTTTGAGAACAAGTACAGGGGCACTTTTTGATATGCCGCTAGCTTTGGAACATAATATTCATGATGTTATAAACGATCTTAAAATGTCAGGGTTTTGTGTATACGGGGCAGATACGGGTGGTCGAGACATAAGAGATGTGAAAGTGAAACCTAGACGTGCACTTATTTTGGGAAGTGAGGGCGAGGGGCTTGCTCCTCGTGTTCTTTCTAAACTGGATGAAGTTGTTAGCATCAGCATGTTACATGAATTTGATTCTTTAAACGTTAGTGTAGCCGGAGCTATTTTGATGGATAGGATGAGGGTATGAGTCAGGCAATAGAGAAGTTAAAAGAGATAGGCGCCCAAAAAATACATGAGACTACACACATAAGCAAGCTCTATATACAGGGTATGCTACATGAGACTTTGGATGACATGAATAGAATCCAGTTTTTTGGATTTATATCTATACTTGAGAGAGAGTACCACATTGATTTAGCCCACTTAAGAGAAAAGGGAAATAAATATTTCAATGAGATTTCACATATCGAAGATAGTAAAAATAAGATTTTTGCGGCACCAAAAAAAAAGACAAATTATTCATTGTTTTATATAACTATCGCCGTATTAATATTTATAGCGGTTACAGCATTTACGATAACAAATTTTTCATCTGCACAAACAGACAAAAAAGTAGAAGTACTAGACAATAGCAATATTGACAGTGCAACTCAAAATATGACACTTATTGTAGACAAACTCAATGCAACAACTATAGAGGATGAAAATTTAAGTGTTATGGAGGAAGAGATAGAGCCTGAAGCTGTATTGCCTCCAAAGTCTTTAAAAATCATACCAAATATTAAAGTTTGGGTTGGGTATATAGATTTGCAAACTTATAAAAAGTACCAAAAAATTGTTTCAGATGAACTCGTTCTTGACCCTGAGAAAAATTGGATTTTAGTATGTGGACATGGAGACTTAAACATAGAAGCAAATTCAGAAATACACGAGTTTAAAGACAAAAACAATCTTAAATTTTCCTATATAGACGGAGTTTTGAAAAAGATAACTTATAATGAATTTAAAAATTTAAACAGAGGTAATAAATGGTAAAACTGTTTTTTACTTTTTTACTGCTTTTTACTTCTGCTTTTTCAAATGAGACAAATAAAGAAGATCTGCTAACAGAAAAAATTAAAACATTTATTGACAACTCGGTATATGAAGATAATAAGGCATATATTGACATAATATTTTCTCCAAAATCTGATTACTACACCCAAGATAGAATTGACTCTGTGAAAATAGTTGAAACTTTAAAAGACAACGGCCTCTTAAACCTTTTTTTTACAAAACCAAGCGAGTTAAAACTTAGCTTTAAGACAAGTGGCTCTCCTCTGCTCTTTGTTAAAATCATGGGAGACACACTTAGAAATATAGGGTATTACCGATATGTGACACGAGAATCAAATTTAAATCCTTCAGAGTTTACTTGGGGCATAAGTTTAACATCTGAGTATGCAACAGACCCTTTGATTTTACAAAAGGAACTTCAAAAAAGTGGCTGCATTATTGTAGATATACAAAGAAATTCTCCTGCTGATTGGAGCTATACGGTAGATATGAGGGACGGAGAGTTAAGTCTAAATTCTCTCAAAGCCCCAGAACAGAGTATCTTAAAAAGATCACTCTATGCTCATTGGTTAAACATCTCAAAAATAAAAAAACTTGAAATTATAAGTTCAAATAGAAATGACTGGTATCCATACATCGCTTACTACGATAGCTCCCTTCACCTTTTAAAAGTAATCAAAAAAGATAAAAAAACTAGTAAAATAATCCTAAATATACCAAGATATGCAGAGTATATAAAAATTTCTGATATCTATACACTGAAAAATATTAAAGAAGAACTTATTCTAAATCCTATTGGTTCGAGATAAAACATTACCTAATTCTAAATATTTTTCGCTAAAATGCCATCAATAATTTATAGTAGTTGAGGTAGCTAAAGTGTTTGATGAAATTGAATTTGGTAGAATAAAGAGACTTCCTAAGTATGTGTTTGCGGAAGTAAATGAACTTAAAATGGCTGAGCGTAGAGCCGGTGCTGATGTAATTGATTTTTCTATGGGTAATCCAGATGGAGATACTCCAGACCACATTCGTGAAAAGCTAATCGAATCTGCTCAAAAAACAAAGACGCATGGTTATTCGACTTCCAAGGGAATTCCAAAGCTGCTTGCTGCGATTGCCGGCTGGTACAAGCGCCGTTACGGAGTTGATTTAGACCCGGCGACTGAATGTGTTGCAACTATGGGTTCAAAAGAGGGTTATGCACATTTAGCATATGCTATAACTAACCCGGGGGATGTCGCCGTTGTCCCAGATCCTACTTACCCGATTCACTCTTATGCTTTTATATTAGCAGGCGGAAATGTTGTTAAATTTGGTATAGAATTTGATGAAGATTACAAAGTCGATGAGCCTAAATTTTTTGAAAATTTAGAGAGAGTTTTTAAAGAGACTTCTCCTAGACCAAAGTATGTTTTAGTCAATTTTCCACATAACCCTTCCACTGCTACTGTCACACAAGATTTTTATGTTAAACTTGTTGCTATGGCTAAGAGAGAGAGATTTTACATTATCTCTGATATCGCTTATGGCGACATCACTTTTGGCGGTTATGTAACGCCTTCTATTATGAGTGTAGAGGGGGCTAAAGATGTTGCAGTTGAGTCATTTACTCTTTCAAAGAGCTACAATATGGCTGGCTGGAGAGTTGGTTTCTTTGTTGGAAATAAAAAACTTATCGGAGCACTGCAAAAAATTAAATCATGGCTTGATTATGGGATGTTTACTCCTATTCAAGTTGCAGCGACAGTAGCATTGAATGGCGACCAGCAATGTGTTAAAGAGATAGTAGATAAATATGACCACCGTCAAGATATCTTGTTAGACGCCTTTGAAAGAGCCGGCTGGAAAATAAGAAAAAATCAGGCAAGCATGTTTGTTTGGGCTAAACTTCCAAAATGTGTAGAGCATCTCGGTTCATTAGAATTTTCAAAAAGATTATTAGCAGAAGCTCAGGTTGCAGTAGCTCCGGGTATCGGCTTTGGTGAGTATGGTGAGGGTTATGTTCGTATAGCTCTTATAGAAAATGACAATCGCATCCGTCAGGCAGGCAGAAATATTAAAGAATTTTTAAAGCAATTTAACTGCGAAGAGAAGTAGAAAACTTAGTATGAACGTAGACAAAGGAATTAGATGATTAAAGTCGGAATCATTGGTGTTGGAACTGTAGGCACAAGTGTAGTTCAAATCTTAAAAGATAATGCTGATATTATAAGTGCCCGTGCCGGCATTGATATAGTTGCCACAAGAGGTGTTGTTAAAAACCTTAAAAAAGAGAGAGCTATTGAGCTACTCTTAACAGATAATGTTGATGATGTTTTGGATGACCCTGAGATTGATATTGTTGTTGAACTTATGGGCGGAGTTGAAGAGGCTTTTGAAGTTGTTAAACGTGCACTTAGAAACGGCAAAGCTGTAGTTACGGCAAATAAAGCACTTTTGGCATACCACCGCTACGAACTTCAAGAAATTGCTCAAGATTTAGCATTTGAGTATGAGGCTTCCGTTGCAGGGGGTATTCCTATTATTAATGCTCTTCGTGACGGACTCTCTGCAAACCATATAGAGTCAATTCTTGGAATTATGAACGGTACTTCTAACTATATGATGACAAAAATGGCTAAAGAGGGAGTAGCATATGAAGCCATACTCAAAGAAGCACAAGCGTTGGGCTACGCCGAAGCAGATCCTACCTTTGATGTCGGCGGTTTTGATGCAGCGCATAAACTTCTTATTCTTGCAAGCATCGCTTATGGCATAGATGCTAAACCTGAAGATATTCTCATCGAGGGAATCGACAAAGTGACTCAAGATGATATCTCTTTTGCACAAGAGTTTGGTTATGCCATTAAACTTTTAGGCATTGCTAAAAAAGACGGCAGTGAAGTTGAACTTCGTGTTCATGCCTCTCTTATTTCTAAAGATGAAATGATTGCTAAAATAGACGGTGTTATGAATGCCATCAGTGTGGTCGGTGACAAAGTCGGCGAAACACTTTACTATGGTCCCGGAGCCGGCGGAGATGCTACGGCTTCTGCTGTAGTTGCAAACATCATCGATATTGCTAGAAGCGGTAAAAGTACTCCGATGCTAGGGTTTGACAAGGCTTTAAAAGGAAAACTTACTTTAAAACCTGCAGATATGATTGAGTCAAAATACTATCTTCGCATAAATGTTTCAGATAAAACCGGTGTTTTAGCCCGTATTGCCAAGATTTTTGAAGATAATAATATTTCAATAGAGACTATGCTGCAGCGTCCGGCTTCTTCAGATTCGGCTAATTTACTTATCTCTACGCATACAGCGGTAGAAAAAGATATACAAAAAATGATTAAAGAGATAGCAGCGCTCGATTTTGTCAACTCAACTCCTGTAATGATTAGGATAGTATAAGTAGAGCGGTGAAAATATTAATAACGGGTGCGAGCAGCGGAATAGGCGCAGAGTTGGCACGACTCTATGCCGACAAAGAAAACGAACTTATTTTGTTAGCCCGACGCGAAGAACGCCTCCAAAGTTTAGCCGATGAACTGTTTCCACATGCCAAGAGTGTGCAAATAGTTGTGGCAGATGTAACCCTTTTTGAAGAACTCCAAGAGAAGATAAAAGGTATTGGTGCTGTAGATATGGTTATACTTAATGCAGG
>MNYP01000005.1 GCA_001873135.1 Helicobacteraceae bacterium CG2_30_36_10 | reverse complement strand
TGGCTTTGTAAGACCCGATCAGTTTATTAAATTGGCTGAAGAGACAAACTTAATCGTGCCTTTAGGGAAGTGGATACTTAACAAAGCCTGCAGTGATTTTGTTACTCTTCAAAAAGAGGGATATGCCCTCGAACATATCTCCATCAATGTTTCAAGCATACAGTTGTTGCATAGCGATATGCTCCAAACAGTGCAAGAAGCACTCGATGAAACTCTTATTGAGCCAGAGCAACTTGAGCTGGAGATAACAGAGAGCTATATTGCGACTGACGAGAAACTGGCTCTGCAAACACTCCAAAAGTTTCGAGATATGAATATTAACTTGGCGATTGATGATTTTGGAACAGGGTACTCCTCTCTAAGCTACTTACAAAAGTTGCCGGTCACGAGACTGAAGATTGACAAATCATTTATCAATAATCTTCCGGACTCAGAGAATAGTGTTTCAATCGTAAAAGTTATTATCGCCCTTGCAAAAACCTTTCATCTCTCCCTGACCGCCGAGGGTGTTGAGACAAAAGAGCAGCTGGAGTTTTTACAAAAGCAAATGTGTGACGAGATTCAGGGCTATTACTACTCAAAACCGCTCTCTTTAAAAGATTTGAAAAAGTTTTATAAGGAACAAATTTGAGAATTGCCGTTGTAGGTCTTGGCGGAGTAGGTGGCTATATTGCGGCTAATTTGGCTAAAACTTCCCATACTATTGTTGGATTTGCAAGAGGCGAGCACTTAAGTGCTATACAAGAGCAGGGACTCAAAGTTGTTGAAGAGACTGCTTCTTGGCATGTGGAAATAGATGCAAGAGCTTTAGAGAAAGCGGAGGGCTATTTTGATGTGGTCTTGTTTTGTGTGAAGAGTTATGATTTGCAAGAGTCTTATCGTGCCATATCTGGGCATGTGGATTCTAAAAGTATACTTTTGTGTTTTTCAAACGGCGTATCTCACGGGGATGAACTGAGAGTTCTCAGCCAAAGCAGAGTGCTCGATGGTTGTGTCTACATTCTTTCACACATAGAAAAGCCGGGTGTCATCCGTAAAAAAGGGAAGGTTTTTTCGGCTGTATTTGGCGGTCTTGAAAAAGAGGCTCAGTTACTCAAAAGTGTTTTTGAAGAGGCAGGTCTGCGGACGAAAACCCCCGAGGATATACAAACAGCCATTTGGAGAAAATACATTTTTATCGCCGCTTTCGCAACGCTTACAAGCTACTATGACAAAAGTATAGGCTATGTCTGTGAACACTATTTTAACGAAGCCAAAGAGGTTCTAGGCGAAGTGGCAAGCCTTGCATACGCAAAAGGCTTAGATATTTTTGATGAGGTTCTTAAATCACTCGAGATAGCCAAAAATCTGCCTTATGATGCCTCAACATCTATGCATCTGGATTTTGTAAATAAAAAAAGAGACGAACTTGAAACTTTGAGCGGCTACATTGTAAAAGAAGCACAAAAACTAGATGTAAAAGTTCCCATTATGCAAAAAGTGTACAAGGAACTTTTAACTAAGCATAAAGCTTAATAATCTACTTAATTTATATTTTTAAATACTATACCGTGAACAACTGCAAGGCTAATATGTAATAATCTCGAATAATGTTACAAATAAGTAGGCAGTTATGAAAAAAGAGAGATTAGTTTTAGGCGGCGGATGTTTTTGGTGTACAGAAGCGGTATATGTCAATGTTAAAGGTGTAATCGCTGTTGTTAACGCCTATGCAGGCGGTTCAAGAGAAAATCCCAGCTATGAGCAAATATGTACCGGAGCCACTGGACATGCAGAAGTTATAGATATTACTTTTGATGCTGATGTGATATTACGTGCTGAACTTTTAGAGATATTTTTTGCAGTACATAACCCGACAACGCTCAATGCGCAAGGTGCCGACAGAGGTTCTCAGTACCGTTCTGTGGTGTATTACAATTCCGATGAAGAAAAAGAGATAATTGATAAAGAGATACTAAGGGCGCAAAAACACTACAGTGAGAAAATAGTTACCGAGGTTAGCCCTTTGCCCGAAGTATATCCTGCAGAGGCTTATCATCAAAATTATTTTTACACAAACCCTTCGCAAGGTTATTGCATGGCAGTAATCGCACCGAAATTACAAAAATTTATGACGAAATTTCCACAAAATTTAGACCCAAAGTAGAAAGTTTACAGACTTTTTAAAATTGACTGCATATCGTCTCTGTTAAATTCTTCCAACTCATTACTCATAGTTTGCGAAAAAGATTCTATGCACTGATCGAGTTGCTCTCGTGCAGCATCAACAAGTTTTTGCTGCATCTCTTCAACACTCTTAAACTGACGCATCGTTTTAAGAAAAAGTTCCTGATTTTTAGTGAGAAGTATGATCTCCTCTTTTTTTATCCACTTTCTTACAACTTTGCCATCTTTAGTAAACTCAAAAATAACATTGGCACTGTTTTTTGAGGCAATATACTTGGGCACCTTAAAACCCATGAAAGAGACCAAGGGCGTATCTAAAACTCTTTTAATTACATAATACATTAAAAAAGTATATAGTAATCTACTATAAATTACGCTAAAATCATTTTTTATTATTAGGAGAAATTATGCAACACATTCATAACTTGGCGATTATTGGAGCAGGTCCGGCTGGAATTGCCACTGCGGTAGAAGGCTACTTGCAGGGAATCAGAGACATAGTTTTACTTGAAAAAGATGTAAATCACAACTCCACTATCAGAAAGTATTATAAAGACAACAAGCGTGTCGATGTTGACTGGAAGGGTAAAAAAGTTGAACTTGACGGAAGAATATTTTTTGTTGATGGAACTAAAGAGAGTACTCTGGATTTTTTTGATGAAATTTTGGCTAATCACTCTGTTGAACTCATTACGCATGTGGAAGTTCAGTCTATCCTTAAGAGAGATGATAATCCCTACGATTCATATTTTGAGATTTTTATGGCGGGAAAAAGTATTTTCGCAAGAAAAGTGGCTGTCACTATCGGCAGAATGGGAAAACCGAATAAACCTGACTATAAGATTCCGCTGGGGATTAAAAAAAGAGTTGCTTTTACTATAGATGATTGCAACGAGGGTGAAAAAATCCTGGTAGTCGGCGGCGGTGACAGTGCAGTTGAATATGCAGTTGATTTAAGTGAAAAGAATGATGTAGCGATTTGTTACAGACGTGAAACTTTCAGACGTGCAAACCCTACAAACCAAAGAAATATAGCAAATGCAATTATGCATAAGGAAGTCAGAGCGATTTTAGGCATAGACATTGAAGGTTTAGAGGAGGAGGAGGGAAGAGTTAAAGTTATTTTCACTGATGGAGAAGCAGAAGTGTTTGACAGAGTAATCTATGCAATCGGCGGCACAACCCCTAGTTCATTTTTAGCCAGTTCAGGTATTACGGAAGAAGATGGAAAACCTGTTCATGATGAAAATTATCAAACGAATGTTGAAGGTCTTTTTGTAGCCGGCGACATTACACAAGAGTCAGGCGGAAGCATAGCTCTTGGACTAAACCACGGGTTTGCTATCGCATGTTTTATTCGAGACGAGATTCAGATAAAAAAAGCTCAATTAACAAGCTTTATATAATCGAATAATCTCTCTCTTTTATAACACCCTCAGGGGTTGTAAGGAGCAGTTCTATCTCACAGTGAAGATAGTGTGAGGTTGTTATAGGCTCAGAATTTTCATCTTCAAAAGCCGATTTTTTAGCATTATATATTATATCTTCTAGCAAAGATTTTGTTGCATGAATAGATGAATATGAACCTTTAAGCTCAGACTTCACATAGATGTTTACGGTTGTAGCAATTTGTTCATTTAAAAGAGGGTACGCAGTTAAAAGTGCCCTTTTATCTATGGTTCGTTTTGCTTCTAAAACTTCAGCGATTGAGTCACGAGCGAGTTGCAAAAGAACAGAACGTGCCATGATGAACTCCAAAATTTTAGATTACATAAAAACATTATACCAGACTTTGTTTTTTTCTAAGTTCTCTTTATAATTATTTATAAGCTTGATGATAACCATAACACTTATTACTTGAAAAAGTGCCGCTAAAATAAATGCGTAATAGTGAAGCGTGTTTATAGAGTTTGCATTGTAGGCGAGTGTTGCCATAGCAATAAGGAGGGTAAGGGGCATAGAGTGGCTTAGACCCATCAGTATTGCGTCAAATTTCCCAAGGTCTTTTATAAAAACGAGTGAAGCCAGCACTCTCATAAGAATCATTGCTAGAGCAATCATTAGAGCCTTTGATACGAGTCCATTCATCGCAAGCGCTTCAAGATTAAAAGTGCTCCCGATATGAATAAAAAATATTGGTATCAAAAAGCCAAAGCCGAAAGAGGCAAGTTTTTCTGGAAGTTCGTGTTTATGCTCAAAAAATGTCGGTATAAAAATACCGGCTAGGAATGCTCCAAAGGCGAGTTCTAAGTTTAGGTAGAGCATTGCACCGACGAGCAGGAAAAAGATACCCATAGAGAGTCTTATGTCTTGTTCTTTGTTGTCTTTATGAGGCATGAGTGCAAGTGAAACTTTTGGGAACCACCAAAAAAGTAACTCCATTGCACGAAAGAGCAAAAACATAAAAACCAAAAAGAGCAGAAGTGCCCCAATGGTTTTAAAGAGCCCTAAACCAAAACCGGTACTCAGCGCCGCTGATGTTAGTGTCAACAAACCGATACTTACAACCTCTCCAATGCCGCCTGCAGTCATCGACAAAGCAAGCCAAGGGGTTTTGCCATACTCTTTTGAGAGCGAAGCTACAAGACCGACTGAGATGAGTGGCAGAAGCACTATAAAGATTTTTCCAAGATCCAAATAAAGAGAGAGCGTGATAGAAAGAGTATAAAGAATAACGAGATAAAGTAAAACTCTTTTCATTAGGCTTGCGGGAGTTTTAATAACATTTTTTAAATTAATTTCAGTCCCTGCAATGAACATAAGGTATAAAAACCCAATTTCTGCCACTATTTCAAAGAGGTGTTCGGAATGAATAAAGCCTGCATAGCCAAGTATTGAGCCAAATATAATCTCTATGGGAGTTGTCGGAAGCTTAAGAACCTTTGCAAAAAAGGGAGAAAATATAATAATTAAAGAGATTGTAGTTATTAAAACAACATTATCACTCATAGTTAACTCCTCGTTTCCACATGCCAAGCTAGTTGACTTTTTTTGCAACTCCAAGGTTTAAAGATTGTAACATCTCTAAATCTTTGCTCATAATTCTACCATTAGTTGTGAGATAATTTCCTATGACTATAGAGTTTGCTCCATACTCAAAAATCTCGTTTTGTCTTTCGCCAAACATAAGTTCTCGTCCACCTGCTACCATGATACGCTCGGCATGTGGAATCATCTCTCTTGCAAGTTTTATAAGAGAAAGAGCCTCCTCTACACTTAAAGGATTTGGTTGGAGTTGAAGAGCCTCATTGTGATGGTAAAAGTTTATTGGCACTGATGTCGGGTTTAAAGACTTTAGTGATAGAAGCATAGATATTCTGTCCTGCTGCGTCTCTCCAAGTCCAAAAATACCGCCTGTGATAAGAACCATTCCGGCCTTGTTTACATTCTCACAAGTCTCGTATCGCTCACTCCATGGGTGGGTTGTACAGATTTGCGGGTAAAAAGACTCAGACGTTTCAAGGTTGTGGTTATAGGCTTTTATGCCGGCTTCTTTAAGAGTTAAAAGTTGTTCAAGTGTTGCTGTCCCGTTACAAGCAATAAGTCTAAGTTCCGGTGCCACCTCGGTAACTGCCTTTGCGACTTCACATACAAATTTTAAACTCTTGTCTGTTAGACCTTTATCTGCAGTCACTAAACAAAAACCTAAAGCTCCGTTGTCTCTGGCGCTCACGGCTTCTTGTAGAATCTTCTCCATAGGTTTATGCATATAACGCTCAATATCTGCTTTATACCGCACACTTTGAGAACAAAATTTACAATCTTCATTACATGTTCCGCTGTTGATATTACATATAGAACATAAAAATATTTTTTTATTCATCATTGTTTACTCCTAGTGTAAAAGAACTTCTCATTCTCGAATTCTAAACTTTTTTCTGCTTTAGTGTAGTGAGTTACTAAAAATTGCTCATCTGTAACCTCAAGCATAACACACTCGGAAACTTGTTTATTTCTAGCACAACTCTCACCGGGGTTTATATAGAGTGTTCCATGCGGAGTAAACTCAACTGAAAACTCGTGAGTATGACCAAATATAATGACCTCACTGTCAGCCCCCAAATAGTACGGAAGATGCATAAGTTTAAAGTTAGTCTTTGCTAGTTTAAAGTAGTGAGGCTCTTGCACCAGATTATATTTTGTATGGTACCTTGCTAAATGCGCATCATTATTTCCATAAACGGCAATATATTTAAGTCCAGAATCTTCAAGCATCTCTAGGATTTCAACTTCTACTATATCACCCGCATGAATTAAAAATTTAGCACCCTCACTTATGAGCATATCTATAGTCTCTTTGGCTTTTTGAACTTTAGTATGTGTGTCTGAAAGAATACCAATTTTCATACTTACTCTTTCGTTTCTTCCACTTCTGTTTCTTCCACTTCACGAGGAGTTCTAGTTTTACACTTCACACACTCATACACTTCTTTGTTTCTGTAGGTTCTCTCTGCAACAACACCGTCACAATCTTCTTCTTTACATTTTATGGTTGTAGGCTCAAACTTACTTATAAATTTACACTCTGGGTAGTTTTCACATCCCCAAAATGCACCGCGGCGAGATATTTTCCAAACAAGTTTTCCGCCACAATCAGGACAAGGAATCTCTGAAGTCTTTGTCTCGCCCGTTTCGAGACTCTTCGTGTTTTTACACTCAGGGTAGCCACTACATGCCAAGAACTTGCCGTTGCGGCCGTTTTTGACAATCATATCTTTGCCACATTTGTCACACTTCTCATCTGAAGTCTCAACTTTGACTTCAACAGTGTTGCCCTCTTCATCAACCTGCTCCGTGTATTTACACTTAGGAAATCCGCTACAAGCTACAAAGTTTCCAAATCTGCCTGAGCGTAGAAGTAACTCTTCTCCACATTTAGGGCAGTTTCTTCCAAGCGGTTTTGCGAGTTTTAGAGAGATAATTTTTTCTTTACCCTCAGCAACTTGCTCCATAAAAGGAGTGTAAAAATCACTTAAAAGCTTTTGCCAGTCAACTTTCCCCTCGGAGACTTCATCGAGTTTTTCTTCCATGTTTGCAGTAAAAGAGCTGTCTACAATGTTGGCAAAGTGTTTCTCTAAAAGTTCAGTAACGGTAAACGCCATTTCAGTCGGAACAATCTGTTTTTTTTCTATAGTCACATAAGTGCGTCCGCTGAGTGTTGCCACCGTAGGCGCATAGGTAGAGGGACGACCGATGCCTTCAGACTCAAGTTTTTTAATCAAAGAAGCCTCAGAGTAGCGTGATGGTGGCTCAGTAAAATGCTGTTCAGGTTGAATGCTTTGAAGCTCGATTTTTTCACCCTCTTTAAGAGTAGGGAGGAGTTTGTCTTTGTCTTCAGCTCCTGTGAGTGCATAAAAACCGTCAAAAATCAGCTTTCGCCCAGTTGCTCTATATGTACTGTTCTTGCCTAAAAATGTAATGCTCTGCTGCTCAAATGTAGCATCATTCATTTGACACGACATAAATCTTTCATAAATAAGACGGTAGAGTTTTATCTCATCAGCTTTTAAAAACTTTTGCGCAATCTCTGGTGTGAACTCAAGCATAGTAGGGCGAATCGCCTCGTGAGCCTCTTGCGCGCCTTTTGATTTTTTAGCATAAACTTTTGCTTCAGGGGGAAGATATTTTTCGCCAAATCTATTTAAAATCGCCTCTCTGACAGCACTCACGGCTTCTGCAGCCATATTTAAAGAGTCTGTTCTCATATAGGTTATAACACCCGTCGTTCCCTCAGGAGTTTTTACACCCTCGTAAAGACTTTGGGCTACCATCATTGTTTTTTGAGGAGAAAATCCCAGTTTGCTTGAGGCAGTTTGCTGCAAGGTCGAAGTCATAAACGGCGGAGGTGTTGAACTTTTTCTCTGTTTGGTTTCTATTTTACTTATAACAAATGTGTCGCCATTAACACTTTTTACAATCTGTGACGCTTCGTCTTTGTTTGTTATGGAGAGTTTTGACATTTTTTTGTCATCATACACACTCAGAGTCGCCTCTATGTCTGTTTTGAAAAAAGTGTCAATAGTCCAATACTCCTCAGGTACAAAAGCTCTTATCTCTCTTTCACGGTCAACTACTATTTTTAAAGATGATGATTGAACACGCCCGCCCGAGAGACCTTTTTGGATTTTTGAAGCCAGAAGTGGTGAGAGTTTGTACCCCACAACTCTATCAAGCATACGGCGTGCTTGTTGGGCGTTTACCATATCCATATCTATTTTACGAGAGTTCTCAAGTGCATGGTTAATAGCTGTTTTGGTAATTTCATGAAAAACTATACGAGGAAGTTCTTCCGGGTCTTTTTTTATGGCATGTGCAATGTGCCAGCCGATGGCTTCACCTTCACGGTCCTCATCGGTCGCGATATATATAGTGTCAGCCTTGCTCGCCAATGCTTTGATCTCTTTAACGATAGCCGCATTCTCTTTAGCTACGGAGTAAGCAGGCACAAGATGGTTCGTTCCCTCTTCTATGGTGATTCCAAAACGAGATTTAGGCAAATCTCTAATATGTCCCTTAGAAGCAATAACTTCATAATCTTTGCCCAAAAAGTTCTTTATAGTCCTAGCTTTAGCCGGTGACTCAACGATAATTAAGTTCAAATAGTTTTCCTATATATAGTATAGTTGTTTTTTTTTGATTTGGAAGTGTACCCGAAAAAAATTAATTTACCTTTTTTGGCATTTTAATTGACAAATAATAAAATATATGTTAATCTCACTTAACATATAAACAAAAGGATGACATTTTGAATTTACAAAATATGTTTGCGACACAAGACAAACTGTTACAAAAGATTTCTCTTGATAAAAAAAGGTACTTATATAAGACAATAAACTGGGACTTGAAATCTATAGGCATTCTAGGTCAAAGAGGTCTTGGAAAAACGACCATGATGCTGCAGTACATCAAAGAACATTACCCCGATCAAAAAAAGGCTTTGTATGTCTCTTTAGATATTCCATATATGCAATCAGTATCGCTCATTGATTTTGCTCAAGAATTTGAGAAAAACGGCGGAGAAATTCTTTTTATAGATGAAGTGCACAAGTATGATAATTGGTCCACCCATATTAAAAATATATATGATTTTCTCAATATAAAAGTTGTATTTTCCGGTTCATCTATTTTACAGATGGCGAAGCAAAATGGGGATTTGTCTCGCAGAACCATTGTATATCACCTTGAAAATCTCTCTTTTAGAGAGTATTTAGAACTCACTGATGTGCAAACATTTGACTCCTTTACCTTAGAAAATATTTTAGAAGATCATATAAAAATTGCTAGTCAAATAAGTTCTCAAATCAAGCCTTTGATGTATTTTAAAGAGTATTTAGAGTATGGTGCATATCCATTTATTCTTGAAGATAAAGAGAGTTATCATCAAAAAATAATCCAAATGATAAGTACTGTTTTGGAGGTAGACCTTCCATATATAAATAAAATAGATATATCACAAATTGTAAAATTGAAAAAGCTTCTTTATATGTTAGCAGTCAATGTTCCCTTTATTCCTAACATTACAGATTTGTCAAATGCAACAAATATTTCACGTCCTAAAGTATATGAATATTTACAACATTTAGAATCAGCTAAAATTATTAATGCCATTGTAAGCAAAGAAAAAGGGTATAAGATTATGGCAAAACCGGAAAAACTCTTTATGCAAAATACAAATATATCGTATGCTCTGACATCTGAGATAAACATAGGCAGTGCAAGAGAGTCATTTTTTGTCAATCAAATAAAAAATAGAAACAACTCTAGAGCAAAATTTTATAACGATACAATTTTTACTGCTAAGATTGGCGACTTTTTAGTCGAAGACAAATACACCTTTGAAATCGGCGGGAAAAACAAAGACTACAAACAAATAAAAAACATACAAAACTCTTATATTGCAGCAGATGACATAGAGGTGGGCTTTGGCAATAAGATTCCACTTTGGTTGTTTGGGTTTTTGTATTAAGCAGAGAAGCTTGGCATGTGGAATACGAGTCGTACCATAACGTCATTAAAGCCTAAAAGGTGAGGCT
>MNYP01000116.1 GCA_001873135.1 Helicobacteraceae bacterium CG2_30_36_10 | reverse complement strand
TCCAGAAAATAAGATACAGAGCTTATGAAGAGAGTCTCGAGTGAAAAATAAATCCTTAAAAATCCGTCTCTTTGTAAGCTTACTAGAGGATACTATTGTCAAAAAAACAGTAAACCTTACAAAAAATATCAATATCACAATAAATTTGGAGTTCAAATATGTGAAGCATAATTTTATAGTCTAACTCAGTGTTATTTTTCTGAAAAAAATGATATTTTTTTACAAGTGGAGAGTGGAATTTATAGTACGGATTTATTTGGGAATTAATAACTACTTTGTAAAAATCATGAAAGCCGGTATAGCAGGCAAAGATTTAAAAAATATTTCTACGGTAACTTTGGAAAAATATACTACGCGGATAAATACAGTTATTCAAAAATTGGTAAATTATGAAGTTGAAATCGCAAAACATGAAAGAAAAATGTTTTTACAGAAGTATAACAAGCTCCTAAATGAAGTATTTACTGTTTTAGTTCTTATAGTTTTAGGCGTTTTATTTATATCGTTTTATGTATTTAAAAGTATACAAAATGATCATACTAAACTTGAAAGCACAACAAGAAAATTAAAGCGTGCAAACAAAAAACTTGAGAGTGTATCATATACGGACGCCCTCACATCTTTACATAATAGAAGATATTTTAATTTTATATACGATAGAGAACTAAAACGTGCGAAAAGAACACATAGCTATATCACATTTATGATGTTAGATGTTGACTATTTTAAACAATATAATGATGCCTATGGGCATATAGAGGGCGACGCAGCTCTTAAGTCAGTGGCTAAGGTTTTAAAAGATACTTTAAAAAGACCCGGTGATTTTGTTTTTAGATTGGGTGGAGAAGAGTTTGGGGTGCTTTTAGCCGGTACAGATGCAAAAAACAGTGCCAATTTAGCTCAGAATATTTGTGACACCATTAGAAGTAAAGAAATTAATCATAGTAATTCTAAGGCAAATAAATTTTTAACCATCTCTATTGGTCTTGTATGCTGTATTGCCGATGATGCTCTGAATGAGGAGGTTTTTATTTCTCGTGCTGATACTATGCTGTATAAGGCAAAAGAGGGTGGAAGAGACCGCTACGCTATAAGTACGGATATAAGTGAAGCAAAAACTACTCTTATACAAGAGTTAGACGAAAATAAAACTTCAGTATATCTCAGTGCTTAATGCTTTTGTTTGAACCTAAAACCACGCTCAACAAGCAGTTCTCTTAGTTTATCTTTGAATTCGCCTTGAAACTCCATCCAGCCATCTTTATAACTTCCGCCACATCCAAGCTTCATTTTAAAAGCTTTTAATGTTGCCTCAATATCTGTCTTTGGCATGTGGAAATCTCCAACAAGCGTTACGGTTTTTCCTCTGCGTTTTTCTTTTTTAAACATTAAAAAGTGTTTAGCAGGTTCAAGGATTTCTTTTGAGAGAGTAGACTTTCTCTCACTTTGAACTTGAGCCCAGCCATCTTCTATATTGGCACCTATAAATAGGTCTAGTTTCTTGCCTCTGTTCATTTAAGTAATTTTTTGTGCCAGAACGCTCATATTTTTATAATCATAGTGAGATATTTTTGCACTTTTCAAAATATCTTCGTAAGTAAATTTTCTTCTGTCATACACTATAACTATGCTCTCATCACCGGCTTTTAAAAATGTTTTTTCACCATATTCTGTGTATCTAGTGGCACCAATACTGACAATAGCTTCTGCTGGATACTCACATGCCTCTATATATTCGCTCAAAGGCTCGAGTGGCCCAAAATCTTCTTGAGTAGTTATTTGGTTTAAAATCCAGTCTGTCAGCTTTTCATGAAAGTAGCTGTAGCCGGTTAACTCAACATCTTCGCCATAGGCATGAATTTTGCCTTCTCTTCTTAAAAAGCTGCAAATAGAGTAGTTGTCCATAATGCCACCTGCCTCAAACTTGTCTATTACAAAGATATAGTTTGAAAAGCCCTTGCTATTTTCTCCCCAGTTTTTTTTATCACTTATTTTTGCTGCTCCTGCTATGCGAATAGAGTAGTCGTTATAAGCACCAAAATATTTTGGAGTGATTGAAGATAAACGTCCTGCTGTGTACTTCATGTCAAAAATTATAGCAACTTCTGCTTCGGCTTGTACATTAACATCTTCTTTGGGAAGTTTTATATACTCAGCGCTGATAGGGTAGGTTGTTAATATTTTTTTAGCATGAAGCATTACCTGAGGATTTTGTACGCTAGGTAAGAAAAAAGCAAACATGCCTTTTGGAGCTGCCTCATCGGCTGTCATAATATCTTTAAACTCCTCAGCTTCTCCAGCTTGATCTAGATGAAGCGCAAAGTTTCCGGCTATACCAAAACCTAAAAACTTTTTATACTTCGCCACTAGATTTTTCCTTTCTCTTTTAAGTCTGCATACTCTTCGTATGAACCTTTGAAATCAGTCAAACTGCCATCGGCATGAATTTCTATAACTCTAGAAGCAAAAGCATCAAGTAACTCACGGTCATGAGAGACACAGATAACATTGCCTTTAAACTCAAATAGTCCTTCGCCGAGTGCAACAATAGCTTCAAGGTCAAGATGATTTGAAGGCTCATCTAAAACTAAAAAGTTTCCACCCTGCAGCATCATCTTTGAGAGCATCATTCTATGTTTTTCACCACCGGAAATACTTTTAACACTTTTTTCTTGCTGCTCACCGTTGAAGAGCATGCGACCAAGACAGTTACGAATCTCAGCAATTTCACTTTTAGGGTCAAAACCTCTTAACCAATCATAAAGAGTACCGTCACCTTTGATAATGTCGGCAGTATCTTGAGGAAAGTAAGAGTTCTCGATTGTCGCACCCCAGTGAATTTCTCCAGAACTTGGTTTAATCTCTTCCATAATAATTTTAAGAAGAGTTGTCTTACCCGCACCATTTGGTCCAATGAGAGCAACTTTTTCACCCGGTTCAAATTTGAGGTTTATATCTTTTAGTACTTCATTAGTGCCATAAGAGTGGTTGATGTTTACAAGCTCAAGCGCTTCATCACCCATAGAACGCTTAGCTTTAAAAACTATGCTCGGGTCTCGGCGTGAAGAGGGCTTAATATCTTCGATGACGAGTTTGTCAAGTTTCTTCTGTCTTGATGTCGCTTGTTTTGCCTTTGATGCGTTAGCAGAGAAGCGTCGTACAAAGGCTTCAAGGTCATCTTTTTCTTTCTCTTTTTTTGCGTTGTTAAGCTCCATCTGTTTTGCTATAACATTTGCAGCTATATACCAGTCGTCAAAGTTACCGGAAAACTCACGAATTTTTTGGTAATCGACATCGAGTATATTCGTAACAACGGCATTTAAAAAGTGTCTATCGTGAGAGATAACAACCATAGTCCCCTCGTGGCGCTGAAGTTCATGCTCCAACCAGCTAATAGTTTCAATATCAAGGTTGTTCGTAGGCTCATCGAGAAAAAGTACATCAGGCTTTGGATATAAAACTTGCGCCAAAAGAACTTTGAATTTATCAGCACTGTCTAGCGTACTCATAAGTTGGTTGTGATCTTCCGGGGGAATGCCGACATTTCCTAAAATTTTAGCAATGTTTACATCATATTCGTAAGTCGGGTCTTCTTCAACGCTGATAACTTCTAAATCTGCAAGGCGATTATTTACCGCCTCATCTTCGAAGTCGCCGGTCATATAAAGCACTTCTTTTTCTTTTATTGCATCATAAAGTCTTTTATTGCCATAAAGAACAGCATCCATAATTGTAAAATCTTCAAAAGCGTATTGGTTTTGACCTAAAACACCAACCTTGTTAGCCTTTGGAATTATTACATCACCATCATACTCAGTAATTTCACCGCAAAGAATTTTTAAAAAAGTTGTTTTACCAGCACCGTTTGCACCGATTAGACCATATCTTTTATGGCGATCAAGTTTTAAATTTATATCTTGAAATAGGACTCTGTTTCCGTATCTCATTGTTAAGTTTTGTACAGTTACCATGATTATATCTCTCGTTTAGGCGCTTCAAATACCAGCTCCATTAATTTTGCGAATTATATCCAAAGCTTGTTTAAAGGGCGTTTATTTTCCTATATAAAGTTGTCTTGGTCTTGCAATTTTCATCTCTTTGTCTTTTTTAAACTCTATCCATTGTGTTATCCACCCAACAGTTCTTCCTATTACAAATACCGGAGTAAACATTGATATGGGTATTTGCAGTGCTGTTAAAATTACGCCGGAGTAAAAGTCTATATTTGGGTAGAGTTTTCTGCTTATAAAATATTCATCTTTAAGCGCTATCTCTTCTATTTTATTTGCTATTTGCATAAGATTTGAGTCAAGGTTAAGTGCATCTTTTAGTTGGTCTCGCAAATCTTTTAGTATTTTAGCTCTGGGGTCAAAGTTTTTATAGACTCTGTGTCCAAAACCCATAAGCCTAAACTCGTCTTTAGGGTCTTTTGCCCTAGCTATATAAGCATCTACATTTTCAACGTTGCCTATCATCTTTAATTGTAAAATGACAGACTCATTTGCGCCTCCGTGAGCTCTTCCCCAAAGTGCTGAGATACCCGAACTAATGGCTACATAAGGATGCGCACCTGTAGAAGCTACTCCTCTAACTACCGTAGTTGAAGCATTTTGTTCATGGTCAGCATGAAGAGTAAAAATCGTATCTAGTGCTTTGATTTCAATATCTTTAATTACATTCTCTCCATTAATCCCTCTCTTCATCTTTCCTCCAGGATAAGCACGAAGCATGTATAAAAAGTTCTCTGAAAAACTTCTGTCTATATCTGGATGAATAAAGGGTGCACCGATAGAGTGTCTATATGCAAAGGCGGCAACTGTTGGCATTTTAGCAATAATACGTCGAGCCATCTCCTGATAACTCTCTTCATTAGAAAGGTTGATATGGTCATAGTAAAATGTTGATAAAGCTGCTGTTGCCGCTGTAAGTGTTGCCATCGGATGGGCCCCGACAGGAAAAGCTTGAAAGAGGTGTCGAAGATTTTCATGCAATAAAGCTCTATGACGAAGTTCCAAATCAAAATTTTGTAACTCTTGCTTATTTGGAAGTTTTGAA
The DNA here is from genome assembly GCA_001873135.1 of Helicobacteraceae bacterium CG2_30_36_10. Classification (GTDB taxonomy): domain Bacteria; phylum Campylobacterota; class Campylobacteria; order Campylobacterales; family Sulfurimonadaceae; genus Sulfurimonas. The sequence continues at coordinate 5,870 of MNYP01000116.1, read as the reverse complement.
TTTAAAAGCAGATAGCATACTTCTAAATAGTTGTGCTTTATTGTAAGATCTTCTATTTTTATTCCGCGATATCTAAGTTCGCCTTTGTCCCCATCTATAAAAGTGATTTTTGATTTACAGCTTGCCGTTGAAGTGAATCCATTATCATAAGTAAACATTCCTGTTTCTTTATAAAACCTTGAAATATCAATTACACTCGGACCTCTTGTTGCCTCTATAATATTAAATTCATAGGATTTATTAGTTCTATTGTCAATCATTGTAATAGTAGGCTTCATAATTAACCCCTTTGTGATTTTAAGTACATTCTAGAGCCTTATTACTTATACTTATATTAATTCTTTCAATAAAAAATCATTTAAAGTAAATTAGTATAAAATACAGTTTAGTTAGTGAAGGAAAGTTATGCAGATTAGAGAGTTAGATTTAAAAGAGTTGTACACTGCCTATGAAGTTTTATCTCAATTACGTACAGAGTTGTCATATCAAGAGTTTGAAGATTTAATATATGAGATGAGACATATGGAGTATAAGATGTTTGGAATAATGGACGCTGAAGAGTTAATTACATTTGCCGGTGTCGCTGTACAAACAAATTTTTATCATAAAAGACATCTGTATATTTTTGATTTGGTAACTGACGAAAAATATAGAGGGAAAAAATACGGGAGTATGATGTTAGAGTATTTAAATGATTATGCAAAAATATGTATGTGCAAAAACATAGTCTTGTCTTCAAGTTTCTCGAGAGAACTAGCACATATGTTTTATGAGAAAAAAGGTTTTACAAAGAAAAGTTATATCTTTGTAAAACCGATAATTATGCCATAACTAAAAGATTTTTACAGTTTCAATAAAGAATTTTGTCCTGCGAAAGGAGAAGGAACTGTTGAACACTCTTCTTCTGTAAACCAGCCATTGCCATTAACTTTATATCCAAATTGGAAACAATTCCCTGTTTTTAGAACTTTTGTGATGTAAAACTCACCACTTTTTTTCTTCTTCATAGGCTCCTCTTTCCATTCATTCCACTCACCACACACGGATACTGCGTCCGCAATCTCAGAGGGTGTAAAGGTAAAAGTTACCCAAGTCTTTGTGTCTTTTTGTTTCATTGTAAGCATAATTAATCCTTTTTATCCAAATTATAACAGAAAGTATACTTAAGATTTATTACAGAATGATTATATATTAGACAATCATGCAAGATTTCTTAAATTTTGAATCACTTCCACATGCCACTCTGCAGAATTACTAAATTGTAACAAAAAGAGTCTATAATTTTACATATTATCCTTAGGTGAACTTTATAATGAAAATTAAATCTGTATATATATCTGCCCAAGAAAGAAATGCCGGAACTCTGTTTGCGTCGATGGGGATGATGGAAATTTTAAAAAGAAACTTGCATCGGGTTGCATTTTTTAGACCTGTTATTGCCTCTGTTGATATTAGAGACAGCGATATTAGCTTTATGCTCGAGCGCTATAATCTTGATATGAAATATGAAGATTGTTACGGGTACGAGATAGAGTATGTTGAAACGATGATAGCAAATAACAAAACAGAGGTGCTTGTTGATCAACTTATAACAAAGTTTAAAAAACTTGAAAATGATTATGATTTTGTTTTGGTAGAGGGCGTAAGACACTCCTTTTTGACAAATACGATAAATTTTGATTTTAATATTAAAATAGCACAAAATTTTGGTTCTCCGGTTATCAATTTAATCAATGCAAAAGAGAAAACAGTTAAAGATGTTTATGAAGATATTCTCATAGAAAATGAAAATTCTACCAATCAAGGTTGCACACATTTCGCAACCATTGTAAATAGACTTGATGAGAAAAAACATCAACAGCTTACAAAAAAACTAAAAAAATATAAGTTTACTACTTATCTTTTAAAGGAAGTTCCTGAACTCGATTTGTTAACTATTGGGGATGTGATAGACTCACTAGGAGCAATACCGATTATTTTAGAGCCAAAAGACAGAACTAGAATTATCAGGGCAGTCAAAGTTGCTGCTTTAACTCTGGATAATTTTTTAGACCATATAGAAGAGGATGATTTTGTAATTGTTCCTGCGGACAGATCAGATATTATTCTTGGTCTTTTAGGAGCTTTGCATTCAAATGCGTATCCAAATATCAGTGGAATAATATACCCTTTTGGAATGAACGCTCATCCCAATATTATAAAACTCATTGGAGGGCTGAAAAGTTTCTCTCTCCCCGTTTTGTCGGTAAAAGATGACACATACATAACAGCCAGAAAACTCTCAAAAACCAATGCAAAAATAAAAGTAACAAGTGAGAGAAAAATTGCACTTGCTCTTGGACTGTTTAACTCAAGTATAGATACAGAGGCAATAGAGAATAAAATACTTACTGCCATCAGCACTGTTCTTACTCCTATGATGTTTCAGTATAAACTCTTTGAGATGGCAAGAAAAAATAAGAAGCGAATTGTCTTGCCTGAGAGTAGTGATGAGAGAATTTTAAGGGCTGCTGAGATTATTCTTCGTAGAGATGTTGCTGAGATAATTTTAGTTGGAACAGAGGAGAAGATAATAAGAAACTACCAGAGAATGGGGCTTGACTTAAGTAAAGCTACAATTATTAATCATCATACTTCTCAGCTGAGAAAAAAGTTTGCTAAAGAATTTTATGAGATGAGAAAAGCTAAAGGTTTAACAGTTTATGCAGCCGAAGATGCGATGACTCACACAAACTATTTTGCAACTATGATGGTTTATTTTGGACTTGCAGACGGTATGGTAAGTGGAGCAATGCACTCTACCGGAGAGACAATTCGTCCGGCACTTCAGATAATTAAAACAACACCTGATGTATCTGTTGTTTCGAGTGTCTTTTTTATGTGTTTAAAGACAAAAGTTTTAGTTTATGGAGACTGTGCGGTCAACCAAGACCCAGATGCAAAAAGCTTAGCTGAAATAGCCATCTCTTCTGCAAGAACGGCCAGCTCTTTTGGCATAGAACCCAAAGTTGCAATGCTCTCTTACTCCACAGGTGAGAGCGGAACTGGAGCTGATGTAGAAAAAGTAAGAGAAGCTACCCGCATTGCAAAAGAGAGAGAGCCAGATTTACTCATTGAGGGACCTATTCAGTATGATGCGGCAGTAAATATGGATGTTGCTAAAACTAAGTTGCCAAATTCAAAAGTTGCCGGACAGGCAAGTGTCTTTATTTTCCCGGATTTAAATACAGGAAACAACACCTATAAAGCTGTCCAGCGTTCAAGTGATGCCATAGCAATCGGTCCAATTCTCCAGGGCCTCAATAAACCCATAAATGACTTAAGTAGAGGCTGTTTGGTGGAAGATATAGTAAATACTGTGGCGATTACAGCCATTCAAGCAGGGCAAAAAAAGTGAAAATAGCGGTAATAAATTCCGGAAGTTCTTCTATAAAATTTCAACTTTTCTACATGCCGGGAGCAAAAGTCTTAGCTAATGTCTTAGTTGAAAAAATAGGTGAGGGAAGTTCACAAATAACATTTAAATATGATGATAAAAAGAACATTATAAGCGCTGTTATAAAAGACCATCATGAAGGTTTAAAAAAGATTATTTCTCTGTTAAGAGAGCTGAGTATTTTAAAAGAATTGTCAGTAGTTGACGCAATAGGGCATAGAGTGGTGCATGGCGGAGAAAAATTTCACAGTGCCGTTCTCATAAATGAGGACGTCATTAAAGAGATAGAAAATCTTATTCCTTTAGCGCCTTTACATAATGCGGCAAATTTAGAGGGTATTTTAGTAGCAAGAAAAAAAGCACCTTTGGTTAAACAAATAGCTGTGTTTGACACCGCGTTTCATTTCCACATGCCGAAAGAAGCGTACCTTTATGCTTTACCTTATGAGATGTATGAAAAACATAAAATCAGACGATACGGCTTTCATGGGACTTCACATGCTTTTGTACTTAAGCAGACTGCGTTAGAGTTAAAAAAAGATGTGAAAGAATTGAATATTATAACTCTTCATTTAGGAAACGGTGCAAGTGCCTGCGCTATTGAAAAAGGAATTAGTATAGATACTTCTATGGGCTTTACACCTCTAGAAGGCCTTGTAATGGGAACAAGAAGCGGTGATGTTGATCCGGCCATTTTAATTTATATGCAAAGAGTGCTAGGACTTAGTGTAGATGAAGTTGATGCTGTCCTTAATAAAAAATCGGGTCTGCTTGGAATTTGTGGTGAGAATGATGTTCGAACTATTATTGACTCAGATGATGAAAAAGCTAAACTCGCACTTAATATAATGATAAGACGGATTAAAAAATATATTGGCTCATATATGGCACTGCTAGGGAGTGTGGATGCAATAGTATTCAGTGGCGGAATCGGTGAGAATTCTTCTTACATCAGAGAAAAAGTCTTAGAAAACCTGCCATGTGGAATTAAGATGGATAAGTTTGCAAATGAAGCTAATGCTACATTTATTTCCAACCCTAAAAGTGAGATTAAATTTCTAGTTATTAAAACAGACGAAGAGTTAGAGATTGCTCAGGAGTGTTTAAAATTTATAAAGAGTTAAACTCCTGTTTTTAGGCACTTAAAGCCTGCTTGTATAGTGCGTTTTTAGCAGCTATATTTTGCAGTTCTTGCAGGGTTTCTTTACTCGGTGCTTGCCCTTTAATCTTATGCGTCATATTAACTAAAGTAGAATAAGAATCAAGTTCAACACTTGTTCTGTGAAGTGCTTGAACACTTAAATATTCTAAAATATTATCTTCATTTAAAGTACTGCATCCGGTTTCAATATTTTTAATCATTAGAGTAAATAACTCTTCTTTATTATTAAAAAGGTTGTCTGCTAATTTTTTGGAGACATCTTTATCTAGACCCCTTGTCTGCAAAATACCGGCAATCGCTGAAGAGACCGACCTTGATTTGGCTTGATTTCTTTGATTAATTGGAGTTAAAGTTATTGCATTGAGTGTTAAAGCACCGGCAAGCAACGTCGCGGTTAAAATTTGTATTTTTATCATTTATTCACTCCTGGTTAAATTTCAAACAGTATGACGCAAAAATGTTAATAGAGCGTAAAGGGCATCTCTAAATCATGAGTTTAAAAAAATGTAAAATTGGTCGATGTTCCTCTTACAAAATTATATACAAAGCGAAGGAGAGCAGATGCAAATATCATCAAGTGTGACAACTGTTGATTTTAGTCAAAAATCGAGTGGTATGAAGAGCTTGTTTACTGAAAAACTTTCAAAAGATGAGGTTAGTGAGTTGAGAGAGCAGATTACTCAAAATGCACATGCTTATTCTCAACTATCGTTGAGTGTTCAGACAAATATCTTGAGTACGCAAGATCAATTTGCAAACGATTATAAAGATTTTCAAAGTTTTCTCTCAGGTGTCGGATACGAAGGCAAGCCTATCGCAGAGCTTTCCAAAGATGAGGTTGCGGCACTTGTAAGCGAAGATGGCATATTTGGAGTTACTCAAACCTCTGAGCGTGTTGCCAACTTTGTTATAAATGGCTCAGGTGGTGATGAGAGCATGATGCGTGCAGGCCGTGAAGGGATGATTCGAGGCTTCAAAGAAGCTGAGAAGATGTGGGGTGGTGAACTTCCGGAAATTTCACAAAAAACAATGAGTAAAGCTATTGAGATGGTAGATATGGCTATGAATGATTTAGGGTTTTCTATACTAGATCAAGAAGCTTAATTCCACATGCCAAGACAATTCTGATATGATTGCATAAAATAAAGGAAATGCAAATGAAGTTTGAACTAAAAGAAGAGTATATAGAACTTCTTAAACTTATAAAAGTTATAGATTTAGTAGATAGCGGGGCTCAGGGAAAGCTGCTTATTCAAGATGGATATGTAAAAA
>MNYP01000080.1 GCA_001873135.1 Helicobacteraceae bacterium CG2_30_36_10 | reverse complement strand
TAACTGTGTAGCTTTCGTATAGGCTTTTTCAATAGCACTCATGCAAGCACTTCTGACATTGCCATCTTCTAATGCACCATAACCCGCTGCCGTAGTACCACCGGGGCTCATAACACCGTCTTTTAGAAGGGCCGGGTGAATATCTTGTATAAGCACTCCAAAGCCACCAAAAAGACCTCTCATTATTGCCATAGCATCATCACGTTTAAGACCCTGTTTTACCGCACCATCGGTTAAGGCTTCAGATATAAGTGCTAAATATGCAGGACCGCTTCCGGCTAGGGCTGTTGCAATGTTTATCTCTTTCTCACTCGATAACCATCTTGTAGCGCCTATAGCACCTAAAACTTTTTGTGCTTCTTCTTTAAACTCAATATCGCCGGTTAAAGTAGTCATTGATTTGTTTACACTTGCAGCAAGGTTTGGCATAGTTCTGACCACGGCATGTGGATTTAGATTTGTGCGGAGTTTTTCCACTGAAGTTCCGGCTAAAACAGAGAAAATAACTCTTGCCCTACCCTTTATGAGTTGTGATATCTCTTCAACATTAGCAGGTTTTACACAAAGGAGTACTGTCTTGTCTGTAGTGTCAAAGCCCTCAAGTAAATGCTTTTGTATAGTTATTCCAAGATCTTTTTCAAATTTGTCCAGTTTGTCTAAATTTCTGCCGACTACCTCAATTGTGTATCTATTTTTTAAACCCTTGGCAATACTTAGTGCCATGTTGCCGTTTCCGATAAATGTGATTGTTTTCATAGTTGTCCTTACTTTTTTATGCTAGTATACCACGTATACAGTTTATAAAGTTTACACAAGGAGAGCTTATGGATAGAGTAGTAATTAAAGTCGGTAGTGCGGTATTGACACAAAAAAATGAAATCGCAAAAGAGAGAATGTTAAATTTAGTTCATTTGATAGTAAAACTTAAAAAAAAATTTGAAGTGGTTTTGGTAACATCAGGAGCAGTTGCGGCTGGTTATTCAGCCCTAAAGCTTGATAAAACAAAGCAGATAGGCAAAAAGGCTATTGCAGCGGCAGGTCAGCCGATACTTATGACAAGTTATAAGAAAAAATTTGATATTTTTGATATAGATACGGCTCAAATACTTCTTACCGAGGATGACTTTGATTCCAGAAAAAGAACTAAAATGTTTCAAGATATAATAGATGCACATTTAAGTCATGACATTTTACCGATTATAAACGAGAATGATATAACATCAACTCCAGAGCAGCTATTTGGAGATAATGACCAGCTCTCGGCAAATGTGGCACATGCCATAAAAGCTGATTTGTTGGTAATTTTAAGTGATATAGACGGCTATTATGATAAAAATCCTCAAGAGTTTGAAGATGCGAAAATATATAAAATAGTGCATAAACTTCCAGAGGGTGTACTTCTAGATGATTCAACACCAAATAATCCCTTTGCAACGGGCGGTATTGTTACCAAGCTAAAAGCGGCAGATTTTATGATGAAACATGGAAGAAAAATGTTTTTAACAAATGGTTTTGACTTGAGTGCTGCGGAATCTTTTCTTTTAGATAACAAGCATACTCTAGGCACACTTTTTGAAGCAAAAAACGATAAGGAGAAATAATTATGGAGAAGTTTTTACAAGAAGCAAAACAAGCAAGTAGAATTTTATCTACATTAACCGGAGCAGAGAAAAAAAGAATTTTAAAAGAGATGGCAGCATCTATTCGTGCAAATACAATGGACTTACTTGAAGCAAACGCTTTAGATATGTCTGAGGCAGATCAAAGCAACTTATCGTCTGCACTAAAAGACAGACTGCTTTTAGATGAAAGCCGAATTGACGCTATGGCAGTTGCAATCGAAGAGATAGCAGCTCTTAAAGAGCCTGTTGGTCGGGTAATTGATGGCTGGGTTACTGAGGATGATTTGAAAATAGAAAAAGTATCTATCCCTATCGGGGTTATCGGTATTATTTATGAATCTCGCCCAAATGTTACCTCTGACACAGCAGCGCTATGCTTTAAGAGTTCAAATGTTTGTGTACTCAAGGGTGGCAAAGAGGCAGAGAATTCAAACAGAGCAATAGCAAAAGTTCTTCAGGCTACTTTGCAAAAGAACAACTTGCCGACATCTCTGATTTCACTGATTCCGGACTCCTCACGTGAGGGTGTAGCAAAACTTATCAAGATGGACAAATATGTTGATCTGATTATTCCTCGCGGTGGAGCAGGGCTCATCAAGTATGTAACTGACAATGCAAGCGTCAGTGTAGTCAAACATGACAAAGGGCAGTGTCATACTTATATAGACAAAGATGCAAAATTGAGCAATGCGATTGCAATTGCTATTAATGCAAAAGTTCAGCGTCCCGGTGTTTGTAATGCCATGGAGACACTTTTAGTAGATAGTGCTATAGCAAAAGAGGCACTTCCTCTTTTAAAGGCTGAGTTTGACAGAGCGCATACAGAGTTAAAAGGGTGCTCAAATACTCAAAGTATTATTGACATTGCACATGCCAGCGATGAAGATTATGACACTGAATATTTGGCAAATATTTTAAATATAAAAGTAGTTGATGGAGTAGAAGGCGCTATAGAACATGTAGTAAGATTCAGTTCAGGTCATTCAGAGGCTATTATAACTGAAAATATTACTACGGCTGAGCAGTTTTTAAATGCAATAGATGCTGCTTGTGTATATGTAAATGCATCAACTCGCTTTACGGATGGCGGCTCTTTCGGTTTTGGTGCAGAAGTCGGCATAAGTACAAACAAACTCCATGCTCGCGGACCTATGGGTATAGAAGGCTTAACTACTTATAAGTATAAGATTTATGGAAGTGGACAAGTAAGATAAAACTTATTTGTACTCTTTAATATCTCTTAAAAGTGAATTTAAGTGTCTCTTGTACTCAGTAAGGGCATCTAAATAGCTTTGTTCATGCAGCAGAGCTTCTTTGAGATGTTCTGCTATACTCTTGAGATTATCAGCTCCAATGCTAGCTGTAACTCCTATTAAATCAAGTAGTAATTGATTTGCTTCTTGGAGTTTGTCGCTGTTTATCATAGTTTCAAGTTCTTTAGCAGAGTTAGAATAAGTTGCAACAAATTCATCAAGTATTTCATGGTAAAAACCTTCATCTCCGCCACAGATTTTTAAACCTTTATCACTATTTAACTCATCCGTTTCGCTTTGTTCTTTAGGTTCATTATTACCTGAATAAGCATACAAAATATCATAAAGAGCATCCATTCTTAGCGGTTTTTCAAGATATTCTGCCATGCCTGCTTCGTTCATCTTTTTTCTGTCATCAGAGGCAGTGTCACCGCTTAAGGCAACAACAACAATGTGATTGTAGTTTGGGTTTGCTCTAATGTGTCGGGTTGCTTCAAGACCGCCAACTCTTGGCATATGTGAATCCATTAAAATCATAGTAAAATCACTGTTTTTTTCCAGAATATCAAGCGCTTCTTGACCATCATTTGCCATCGTAATCTCTATACCTGTATCTGCTAAAAGTCCAAAGATAACTTTTTGGTTAATCAAGTTATCTTCAGCGACAAGTATCTTAGTGCCCGCAAAAGTTTTAAAATCATTTTTAGAAATTTTACCGTGTGGAGGGACTGCTCTTTTTGGAATAACAGCTCTCTTGGTTTGAACTACAATTTCTTCTTTTTCAACCCTTTTATTTTCTTCACCAAAAGTTTCCTCTTTCGTTGCGTTTAATACATCTAGAGGTTCAATAATATCTTCAACCTTATTGCTTTTACTTGCTTTTTTATTTTTGTATATAAAGTAAATGACAATAACTAGTAAAATAAGTATGAATGCAATAATTTCCATAAAATAAGTATATACCATGACTAACTCCTTTGTGTTGTGAACTATTTTTTGCAACAATCCGCCTACTTTTACTTATTGCAAAGAGAAGATTACAAATAATTTATTTATTTCGCTTGTCTCTTACTCTTATCATTAGTTGCGTTTTTCTGTCTCCGAAATATTCCATATCAAATAAATCCAAGGCTTTAATAAGGTCGCCCATCTTTTTAAACCCATAGTTAACCTGAGAGAAGGAGGAGTTTTTTCGTATGTACATAGATACATCTTTCACATCCGTCCATCCTTGCTCATCAGCGGTCATTTCAACACCTTGCTTTATTAAGTTTATAAGCTTAAAGTCTTTTCGTATATCGTAGTTGTTTCCGGCATATTTAGTAACAGCTTCTGTCACGGCATGATGATTGTTGTTTTGAGAAAGTTCTTCTTTTGTCTCATCATTTTTCAAAACACTTAACTTTTCAACATAAATAAATTGCGAACATGCATTTACGAATGCCATAGGCGTTTTTGACTCTCCGTATCCATAAACAGTCAGTCCATCAGACAATATTCTTGTAACAATAGGAGTAAAATCACTATCGCTTGTTATGAGAACAATAGCTTCAAGCTCTTTGGTGTAAAGAATATCCATAATATCGATTATCATAGCGATATCAGTCGCATTTTTCCCTTTTGTATAAGCAAATTGCTGAATAGGTTTAATGTTATAATCTTGTAAAATATTTTCCCAACCGTAAAGTTTTTTGTCTTTCCAATCTCCATAAGCTCTCCTGATATTTACAGTTCCATACTGCGATAAATCATCGAATATACTTTCTATATACTTAGCGCTTACATTATCACAATCTATAAACATTGCAATATTATTTTGCTGCTGCTTTTTCATTTAGCTCCTTCGCTCATATATTCTCATAAAATTATTTTGATTGTTTATTGTACAGAAAAACAGAAAAGTTTATTATTAACTATCTAAATAGTGTCATATGAAGAGTCAAATTTTGCTATGATTAGACCTAATATTGTAAGCCAATATCTCTATTATATAAATTAATGTATAATTCAATGAAAATACAAGAAGGGTTTTTTTGCAAGATATTCCGCATATTCCAGTTCTATACAGAGAAGTTTTAGATATATTTAAAGATATGAATGACGGAATTATTATTGATTGTACTATGGGATATGCCGGACATTCCAGCATGATACTAGAAGCAAATCCACATGCCAGACTTATCGCCATAGACCAAGATCAAACTGCTATAGATTTCTCCACAAAAAGACTTGAAAAGTTTGGTGAGAGAGTGAGCATAAGAAAGGGTCGTTTTTCATCTGTTATTAAAAATATTTTAGAAGAGTTTGATGTCTCAGAGATTAAAGGCGTTCTTGCTGATATCGGAGTTTCTTCGCTTCAACTGGATCAAAAGACAAGAGGATTTTCATACGAAAGTGACAACCTTGACATGAGAATGGATGAAGATGCCCTCTTAAGTGCTACAAATGTTATAAATGAGTACTCTTCTTTAGAGTTAGAAAAGATTCTTCTGGAGTATGGAGAACTTAGAAATTATAAAAAAATTGCTGCACATATTGTCAAAAATCGTCCCTTTAATTCTGCAAAAGAACTGAGTGAATCTGTAAAGCCATTTATGCCTACAGGTAAAAAGATACATCCGGCAACTCTGCTTATGCAGGCTGTTCGTATAGAGGTAAATGATGAGTTGGGTGAACTAAAATCATTGCTTGAGAGTATACAAAATGCAGAATTTCCACATGCCAAGATAGCAATCATCTCCTTTCATTCCCTTGAAGACAGAATCGTAAAACAAGCGTTTTCTTTATGGAGTAAGTCTTGTATTTGCCCAAGCGAAGCTATGCGATGTACATGTGGAAATAATAATGCAATAGGTAAAATAGTTACTAAAAAACCTGTAATGGCACTAACGGATGAGTTAAAAGAAAATCCAAGAAGCAGAAGTGCTAAAATGAGAGTTTTTGAGATGGGTATATAGTGAGTAAAAAATTAGATTTATTAGATGAGGTTGATTTAGTACTTAATCCGAAAAAGTCTCTTAACGTTAGCTACTTTTTATATGTTTTTTTTATTTTATCTCTTATCTGTATGTTTATATTTCCAAAAATATATATTCAACAACAGATATATTTCAAAAGCAGAGATATTTCAAAACTCAATGGTGAATATGATATTTTAAAAGAAGAAAATAGGCTGATTAGTTCTTCTGTTGAGTCTATCCGATTTAAAAACCAAATTCTTGATACCCTTTTTTAAAAAGACAAAAAAATGATTCGTAAATTTATAGAATTCGCTATTGATAAACCGCTACTAAACCATATGCTGTTGGGCTTTATAATGCTCCTATCTATCTTTGCCTACATAAATATACCAAAAGAGATTTTCCCTCCAATGGCTATGGATAAAGTTTCTATAACTGGCGGTTATGTCGGTACTTCGGCAGATATTTTAGACAAGATGGTCGTTAAAAGTATAGAAGATGAGCTCCAAGATATAGATGAGCTTGATGTAATAACTACCAGCATAAAAAACGGTTCTTTTTCTATAAGCGTAGATATTAAACCAGGTTCCGACAATGCAAGCGTGCTCAATGATGTAAAAGGTGTGGTCAGTACGGTGAGAAAAGATTTGCCAGCGGATATGGCAGAACCCATAGCAAAGTTAAAAACACATGCTTTTCCCCTCGTGCTTATCGCTATTGCCGGTGATGTACAAAAAGAAGAACTGCTTCGTAAAGCGGAGGAGCTAAAGAGTCAACTCAGTAGATTAAAAGATTTGAGCGAGATTTCTATTCGGGGCGATGCCGATGAAGAGTTGGTAATTACTATTGATGAGAAAAAACTTCAGGCTTATGGTTTGCAGCCCTCACTTGCGGTCTCGGCACTGCAAAAAATAAGCTCTATTTTTCCGGTTGGAACCATAAAAGAGAAGGGTTCCCATCTTTACATATCTACTTTTAACGGAGAAAAAAACAGAGAAAAGGTAGAAGATACAATCATCAATATCTCGGGCTATAGAGTTCGTGTCGGCGATATAGCAGATGTTTCATTTCAACTAAGCGACGAGATAGAACTCTCGCATTACAACGGGCATAGAAATATATCTGTAAATGTAACAAAGTCTAAAGAGGGCGATGCTATAGCCTTAGTAAAAAAGATAAGAGAAATTTTAAAAGAGAACTCTCTAGAGCATCCAGAGTTTAAATATGCCATATATACAGACACTTCCATCTGGATAAAAAACCGTTTAAATATTGTTTTTTCCAACATTGTATTTGGTCTTATTCTTGTTTTTGTTGCTATGCTCATTTTTATAAACAAAGGGATTGCTATGGTTGTTGCCATTGGAATTCCTGTAAGTTTTATGATTGGTCTTATAGTAAGCGAACTGTTAGGACACAGTTTAAATATGCTCTCCTTACTCGGAGCCCTTATCGCTCTTGGTATGCTTGTAGATGAGGCAATTGTTGTGGCTGAAAACATATATAGGCATATGGAAGAGGGCATGGATAGAAGAGAAGCGGCTATAGTTGGGGCTGTTGAGATGTTTCCTGCCGTTTTAACTGCTACGCTTACAACGGTTTTTGCATTCTTGCCTATGCTCTTGCTCAGCGGTGAAATGGGAACTTTTATAAAAATCATTCCTATCATGATAACAGTTTTGTTAATCTCCTCACTCTTTGAAGCATTTTTCTTTCTCCCTCTGCATACGCACGATTTTTTAAAAGTTTCACAAGACGGTAGCTTTACTAAAAAAATTTGGAATAGTCTCAACTCATGGTACTCTGCATCCTTGCATTTTGTTTTTCAAAGGAAGTGGACTTCTTTGATTGTAATAGTGGTGAGTATTTTAGCTTTGACCTTTATTTTAGTGAAAAACTCTAAATTTCAGCTCTTTCCAGATTTTGACACAACGCAGGTTTATGTGATTGGAAAGGTCAACATTAATAGTGAGTTGAAAGATACGGAAAAAATAGTAACTGAAATAGAAAAAGCACTGATTAAGGAGCTTGATAAAGATGATGTCTCCTCCGTTACCTCAGTCATCGGCTTTAGAATGGACGCCAAAAACAGAGCAGAGATAGGGGAAAACTTTTTTCATATATTTGTAGATTTGCAGGAGAGAGCTCCACACAATGTTTTTGACACATATATAAGCCCGCTGTTTTCCATAGGGTATGATAAAAGCGTACTAATAAGAAAACATGACGCCAAAGAAGTAGCAAACATACTTGAAGAAGTTGTAAAACCCTTCAGAGAGCTAAAAGAGCACGACAATATAGTATATGAAGAGTTGATGGTTAAGGTTCCAGGAGCCGGAGTAGTTGCCAATGATATAGAAGTCAGCTTAAGCGGTAAAGACGAAAAAAGTATATTAGAGGGCTTGAAATATTTAGAAAGTGAGCTGAGTAAAGTTGAAGGAGTAAAAGATATCTCTAATGATGCAGACATCGGAGAAAAAGAGCTAAAACTTCGCGTAAACAGTTACGGTCAGCAATTAGGATTCAACGAAGAGTTAATCTCAAATGAACTAAGGGCATACTATTTAAAAGGCGAATACTCCAAGATGTTTAACGAGAGTGGACTTGTCCGTATCAAAATAGAGAGTAATGCAAATGAAAGACTAAATTCTATTAATACTATGGAAGTTCAAATTCCCCAAACAGAGAAGTCTATTGCTCTAAAAGAGGTGTGTGACTTTGTCGTTATTCAAGGTTTTGTGGAACTTAAAAAAGAGGATGGCATAAGAATACGAAGCATTTTTGCATCTTTAGATAAAAAAGTTATTACATCCGCTGAGGTTATGAAAAAAATAACTCCCGCCTTTGAAAAATTAAAAACCGAGGGCTTCAGAGTAGACATAAAAGGGGAAGAAAAAGAGAACACAAAAAACAAGAGGGAGATGTTGCAATCAGCCGCAATAGCAATATTTTTAATTTTTATCACCTTAGTATGGCTCTTTGACTCCATAAAAAAATCTTTGATTGTTATCAGTACCATTCCTTTGGTTTTGTTTGGGGTCTATTTTGGACATCTGCTTATGGGCTTAAATATGACAATGACGGGCATGATAGGCATAGTCGGTCTTGCAGGTGTTGTAGTGAACGACGGGCTTATAATGGTTAGTTTTATAAAAGATGCAAAAGATACAGAGGAGTTAATGAAAAAAGCAAAAAATCGTTTAAGACCTATTTTGCTTACATCTTTAACAACAGTTTTAGGACTGATTACGCTCATTTTTTTCGCTTCAGGTCAAGCACTCATACTCCAACCTATGGCAGTCTCACTCGGCTTTGGAATAGCATGGGCAACTGTGCTGAATTTAGTCTATGTTCCGCTTCTTTATGCCGTAGTGTACAAAATAAAACCACCAATAAAGGAAAATCAATGAATTTAAATATAACACAAGCTCCATTTGGTGTTAGACCACCCGTGACAAAGCCAATACCGCAGTTTTTAGCTGAGGTAAAAGAAGAGGGAATAAGGGAACTTATTTTTGTTCATTATGAGCTTATAAAAGAGAGTAACATTGCCCATCTTTTTCCAAAAGATGAAGCCGCATTTGAACTAGCCAAAAAACACGCCGGTGATTTTTTTATTCAGATTTGTGGAGGCAGAGCATATTTTAATGAAAATCGTGGAGCACCCAGAATGGTAGGCAGACACGCTCCTTTTAGAATAGACGAACAAGCAAGAAATACCTGGTTAGAACTTTATGTACCAATTTTGGAGGAACTCAAAGAAGAGGGTATATCTGAAGAATCTATACAATCATTTTGGAATTATCTAGATATATTTTCTCTTTGGATGATAAACTCAAAGTGAAATCAGAAAAATATAAGGTGCTCTTGAGTATAATCACGCCCTACAAACAAAAGTGGGTCTTTAGCTCAGTTGGTTAGAGCCCTCCGCTCATAACGGAGTGGTCATGTGTTCGAGTCACATAGGACCCACCACTTTTAAACTCCCTATACAACGAACTTTCAAAGACTTTAACACTAATAAATAAGATAAGCCTAAAAATAGCTTACCCCACTTTTTACCCCACCATACTAAATTTTTTCATTGCTACTGTTCTAACAATTTCTTAAAGAGGGCCTTTATAGAATCATAACCATCATTATTAGACAAATCCAAATTTGCAAGTGTTTTGCCGAATTGTGATGCCATATCTTGATTTTGCATCATGGAACTAAATGTTACATATGATATACCGACATCTTGTTTATTTATCAACAAAGGGTGTCCCTGTACCTTATTTGTTTCAAATGATACATCTGTACCACTTCCATCTTGGAGTGTAAACCATCCACTTCTTGATTCTGTAAGAGATGAAAGTATTTTTATATTATTAGCGGCCAACTCAGCCTGCTTTTGTCGATTCTCCAGTTCTTCATTGGCTCTTTGAGTTTGATTCCAATCCATGCCTATCTGTAGTGTTTCCGAATCTAACCCTATTTCTTTTGCAGAATATGGGTGAATATTATTAATACAATGGAAGTAATAGTAATGATCAAGCCCTTCAATGGTTAGTACAGACTCCTCACCAAATTTATGATCTCTATTGAGTTTCCCATTTTTCATATGCTTGTCAATATTTATATTTTCAACAAAATCATTGAAATCGTTTTCCAAAATATATGAAAAAAAATGCCACATACCTTTATCTGAATCTAAAAAATCAAAAAGTCGTAACAACCTATAAAAAGGGGGCAACTCCTCTTTAGTAAACTTTAAATTGTACTGCAATCCAAACGAAACAGCAGCTGCATAAAATGGTTTTTGATTATTTTCGAACTCAGAAATATTATTTTTTAGATAAAAGAGATATTCAAAATAATATATCAAAATGTGATTATGCATATTGTTTATTTGACCAAAATCATCCTGAATAAATTTAAAATATAAATTGCGATAAATAAAAAGAAAATTATTAAATCTGTTTACTTGTTCAAATTTTTTAATTTTACCA
>MNYP01000065.1 GCA_001873135.1 Helicobacteraceae bacterium CG2_30_36_10 | reverse complement strand
AAGTTCTTGCAGTTCACTTACACGATTGCAAAACTCCTCATTATGTACTTCGTTACCAAAATAGAATGGATTTTTCAAGGTAGTTTCCTTTTATGGTTTGAAGTATTATACCTTTTAGTATAATAGTTGTAAATACAATCTTGAAAATTGTAGATTTTGTCTATATTTTAAATTTTAGATGATTAGGTTAAGATAAATCATAATAATATTTCTGATAATTCATAATCTATGATATAATAACTCATAATTATGGAGAAACTATGTTTATACAAAGAAATATTAAACCTTTTATCTTAGAACTACTAGAATCCTTTAAAATTGTTACCATTGCAGGACCTAGGCAATCTGGTAAAACTACTCTTAGTAAAGAGATAGCCAAAGAGCTTGGTTTTTCATACTATACAATGGATGATGAGACTATCTTAAAAGCTGCAAAAGACGATCCCATAACTTTTGCAAAACAATTAGCAAAGTCACCTGCTGTTATAGATGAGATACAGATGGCAATAGAGTTAGTAAAAGCATTGAAAATGGTAGTAGATGAAGAAAATAGAAATGGAATGTTTCTTTTAACTGGAAGTGCTGATCTCTTCAAAATGAGTGCCATTAATGAATCACTAGCGGGGAGAATGGTGAGTGTCAATCTTTTTCCTTTTTCTCAATATGAAATAAACCATAAAAGTGACAACTTAATAGATATGTTATTTGGTGGGAAAATTGCAGACAGAGACTTTAAAGCAATTAGTGTCGAAGATCAAGTGGATATAATGGTTAAAGGTGGCTTTGCAGCTGTTTATAACAAATCTGAGAGAGTATCTAATGCTTGGTTTGAGAGTTATATAGCAGCTCGTATTGAAAAGGACTTAAGTCTTATAAAACGTGTAAGTCAGGAGAACAAGTCTGAGATATTTAAACTACTTTCACTCCTAGCACATAACAACGCTAATCTTTTAAAATATAATTCTTTATCTCAACACTTAGCCATCAAAGATATGACAGTCAAATCAGACATAGAGATACTTGAAGCACTGTACCTTGTAAAAAGAGTTAATCCATACTTTACAAACAGAGGCAAGCGAGAGGTGAAAACGCCTAAAATCCATTTCACAGATACAGGTCTTGCTTCACATCTGCTAGGAATAGACAAAGAAGCACTCCTTCTGACGCAAAGAGAACAGCTAGGAAATCTAGTTGAAAACTTTATATATACAGAGCTTTTAAAACATACGACATATTCTCAAAAAACGACTAAAATTTATCACTATAGAGATGCTGACTATGAGGTTGATTTTGTGCTAGAGCAAAGTAACACTAACATAATCGGCATAGAAGTAAAGTCATCTACAAACATAAAAAGTTCAGAGCTAAGAGGACTTGTAAAACTGGCAGAGAATAGTGGAAAACTTTTTAAAGGTGGATTTATTTTTTATATGGGTGAACATATTGTGCCGATGCAAAAAGATGGCTACAAGTTTTTAGTATTGCCTATATCTCTTTTAGTGAACTACTCCGCTCTTTAGGGCGGGGTAGTTCACACCGATTTTCACAAATAATGACACAAGAGAGATTGGAGATATTTTAATCATAGCAGGCGATATCGGACATTACAATGAGCAAAACATAGAAGTTTTAAAAATCTTTCAAAATTGTGATGTGATGATTACTCATGTCAATCCATCATTTAGTGAAGAGCATATTAACAAAAAATATCACAATAATCCAACAAATACTTTTTTTACATTTGATGGTAGTAAGTTTTATAAAAATGGCTCTATGAAATACTGGGTATTCGGTCATACACATGATGCGATAGAATATGAAATAGTAGATGTAAAATTTTTATGTAATCCACTTGGATATCCAAACGAAAGCCAACATGGCGATAATATTAAGATGAAGAGTTTCGTTTACTAAAGGAAGACGTCTATTCCAGTCAAATGGCAAGAAAATTTACTCTCAATGGAGATTATTCAAGCTTAATAGAGATGCATAGAAGAACATATTAAAATTTAAAAAGAACATCATAAATTTTGTTTAGTTTAGCTAAAATGCAATAACTAAATTATTAAATTAAATGTTAAATAATATTATGATAAGTGGACGGTATATGTTAATTGACAATAAGAAAAACGGTAAAGTAGGAGATGTATTAAAGCAGACTATTAGAAGCAATAGTAAACTCTCTATAGTTTCAGCCTACTTTACCCTCTATGCTTTTGCTGCTCTTAAAAAAGAATTGACTAAAATAAAAGAACTTAGACTTCTTCTAACCTCTCCCGTCTATCAAAACAACTATGTAATCAATCCTCTTTTTGGAGAAAGTGAAGAGATTAAATTTAAAAATTCACTACAACAAGTTCCTATCGCTCGTGAGTGTGCTTCTTGGATTAGAGAAAAAGTGCTGATTAAAGAGGGTAAAACTCAAGGTGTCATACCATTTAATCTCTACCATATTGACCATGACAATGATGCGACAGCTATTCAAGGAAGCTCGAACTTCTCTTCTGTGGGGCTTGGTTATGCACACTCTGATGCGTTTGCTATGAACACACTTGTAAAAGATACCCAAACGACAAGTCATTTTTTATCTACATTCGATGAAATTTGGCACAACAAAGCTATAGTGCATGACATCAAAGAAAACATAATAGAGAGTATAAAAGAACTTTATGTCGACAAATCACCACAGTTCTTATACTTCTTAACCCTCTACAATATCTTCAAAGAGTTCATCGGTGATTTAGACGAAGAAAAAATCATACGAACAAAAACGGGTTTTAAAGATACACTTGTTTGGAATAAACTCTACAACTTTCAAAAAGATGGTGTACTTGGAGCTATAGATAAGCTTGAAAGACATAATGGCTGTATTATTGCCGATAGTGTTGGTCTTGGTAAAACATTTGAAGCACTCGCAGTGATAAAGTACTATGAACTGAGAAACGATAGAGTCCTAGTCTTGTGCCCAAAAAAGCTAAGAGAAAACTGGACTATCTACACAGTAAATGATAAACGGAATGTTTTATCAAAAGATAGATTTAATTATGATGTTTTAAACCATACCGACCTCACAAGAACCAAAGGGATGAGTGGAGAGATAAATCTTGCTACACTTAACTGGGAAAATTATGACCTCATAGTTATAGATGAGTCGCATAATTTTAGAAACAGTGGCACTACAAACGAAAAGAAAAAAACTTCGTCACGCTATGCTAGACTACTTGAAGATGTACTAAAAAAAGGGGTGAAGACAAAAGTCTTAATGCTCTCAGCTACACCCGTAAACAACAAACTTAACGATTTGAAAAATCAAGTGGCGTTTATTACAGAAGCCAACGATGCTGCTTTTAAAGATGTGGGTATAAAGTCAATTGAGCAAACACTCAAAAACTCCCAAAACAAGTTCAACAACTGGATGAAGCTGAGTGAAAAAGAGCGAACAACTGCCAAACTCTTAGAGAGTTTAAATTTTGACTATTTTAAGCTCCTCGACCTTGTAACTATTGCTCGAAGCAGAAGGCATATAGAAAAGTATTATGACACTACAGATATAGGTAAATTCCCACACAGAAACAAGCCTATTACACTAAAACCTGATATTGACACCCAAAATAATTTTCCACCTATGTTAGAGATAAATAAAACCATCAGAAGACTCAATCTATCGGCGTATTCACCTCTAAAATATGTCTATCCTCACAAGCAAGAAGAGTACTCGCACAAGTACGATATTGAACTTGGAAATGGTCGAGTGTTTAAACAAACAGATAGAGAGAACTCACTCATCCACCTCATGAGGGTAAATCTGCTCAAGCGTATGGAAAGCTCCATAAACTCGTTCTCTTTGACACTTATAAGGCTCATTGAAAATAACCAAAGAATCATCGATATGCTCAACAATCACAACAGTGCTACTTATGAAGAGGAAAGTATTGTTGATGTAGATATCGAGAGTGACGAGTATGCTTCTCAACTCATAGGAAATAAGGTCAAAGTCCTTATTTCGGATGTTGACAAGATAAAATGGAGACAAGATTTAGAGAGTGATTTAGAAAAGCTTGAAGAGTTACTGACAGACTCGTTACAGGTGGACGAACAAAGAGACAACAAGCTCCGCATTTTAAAAGAGAACATCACACAAAAAATAAATAACCCTCTCAATGCCAACAATAAAAAAGTCATCATCTTTACAGCGTTTGCCGATACAGCGGGGTATCTTTACAAAAATATTGCTGCATGGGCAAAAAAAAAGTTCAATCTTCATAGTTGTCTCATTACAGGAAGCGGCACAAATCAAACTACACTCCCAACAAAAGAAAAAGATTTAAACGCACTGCTTACAAACTTTTCACCAATCTCTAAAAGCCGTGATAAAACAGATCCACATGCCAAAGAAGAGATAGATATTTTAATTGCTACGGACTGTATCTCAGAAGGGCAGAATCTTCAAGATTGTGATTATCTAGTAAACTATGACATACATTGGAATCCAGTAAGAATTATTCAAAGATTTGGTCGTATTGACAGACTTGGAAGTAAAAATGAGGTAATCCAGCTTGTAAACTTTTGGGCGAATATGGAGCTTGATGAATATATCAACTTAGAAGCTAGAGTAAGTGGGAGAATGGTGCTGCTTGATGTCTCCGCTACAGGTGAAGAAAATATTATAGATACAAGCGACACCAGCGATATTAATGATTTGTCCTACCGTGCTAAACAGTTAAAAGAGTTGCAAGAGAACGTTATAGACCTTGAAGATGTCAGTGGTGGTATATCCATTACTGACTTAACGCTCAATGACTTTAAAATGGACTTGATGGGATATCTAAAAACAGATGAAGAGAGATTAAAAAGAAGCCCACTTGGCATTCATAGTGTAGTTCTATCGCAAGAAAGTCTAAACAAAGATGTAGTAAAAGGGACACTGTTTTGTTTGAAACTTTTGAACAATGAAGTCTATACTGACAACTATTCACTAGAACCTTATTACTTGGTTTATGTGGATGAAAACAAGGAAATAAACCTTGGGTTTACAAGTGCGAAAACTATACTTGATATTTATAAAAATCTATGTATGGGCAGAGATGAGATAATTCCACATGCCATAAAATTGTTTGAAGATGAAACAAACAATTATAGCAATATGAGTAAGTATACAGCACAGTTAAAAGTAGCCGTTCAAAACATCGTAGGCAAAAAAGAAGAGAGTGGCATGGACTCACTTTTTAGTAGAGGTGGTACAACTATTTCAAGTGATAGTTTTAGCTCCATAGAAGACTTTGAACTTATATCGTACTTGGTAATCAAGTGACACAAGAGCTGCTTCAAAACCTAAACATACCGCTTACATGCAAGATAGGCAAGAAGCTTTTTAAAAAACAGTTTACAGAGAATTTTTCTCTCAGTAACTCCGACAAAAAGATACTCACAAACGATATTGAGAGTATAACTCTTGAATATTTGCTCAATAAAAACACCATAAACATCGCTCCTTACACAGATGAAGAGCAAGAGTATTCAGAGATAGCATTTATCAAAGTAGAGATACTTAACCCAAATAAACTGGGGCAAATAGTCAATATAGTTCAAAACATCCCTTATCCGCTCATAATATTCTTGGCATGTGGAACTAAACTTTGTATCAACATAAGTCCAAAACGCATCAACAAATCAGATAGCACAAAGCTTGTAGTCGAAGAGAGCCATTTTAGCCAGTGGATAGATTTGCAAAACAGAACCAAAATAGAAGATGAATTTTTAGAAAGTCTCAAAGTGCAAAACCATCCATTTACAGATTTTTTATCTTTTTATAGGAGCTATTTGGATAAACTCATAGCTTTTAATGCTTCAAGATATAGTGGTTCACTAATTCCACATGCCAACACAAAAGAGATACTCCAAAGCATCCAAAGTGTTGAAGCAAAAATAGCCGAAGTAAAAAGCAAAATCAAAAAAGAGACGAGCTTCAGTGCGAAGGTAAATACGAATATAGAACTTAAAAAATTGAGTGATGAGTTGGAAAAATTGAAAGGAAGTTTATAGTGATAATCTCAAAGAATTTCAACTCGAGGTTGATACAGCCAAATATCCGAAACAATTCGACACCCTTTGAGGAGTGGTGTAATTATACAGTGGGTAACCTTAAATGAATCATAGACACTTTAAACAGATTATTATTGATAACCACATAGCAACTCATACAATCAGCGAAATAAAACTTGCACTTAAACTTATAAGACAAAAAGAAAAATTTATACTTGAAGACAGTACAAAAGCTCTAAATAATAATAAAAGAATAGTCAAAGTAAGCGGTAAATACTCGCTCAATCAATACATACAAGAGGTTATAAAAATAACCAATCACTACTATTTACTTTATATTCAAATAAGTCAATTTGAGGCATTTTTAAGAACATATATTAACCATAAAATGGTTAAAGCTTATGGAATAGAGTGGCACAAAGAGAGTATTATGGACGATTTAGTCGATTTTCAAAAGCCATCTATTAAAAATCTTGACAAGCCCTCTCAAGCTTTAAATAGTATATCTTTTGGAACTTTAGAGTTTGTGTTTTTAAATGGTTCAAGATATGCAAATGTATTTCAAAAAGATTTAAAATTTAGTAAGATTTTAGCAAAAGATGCAAAACCAAAGTATCGTAATAAAGATATGATAAAAGAGTTGTTTGCAATAGTTCGAAACGCAAGAAATGATATTTGTCATCACAGACGCATAGGCGAGAGTATAAAAGCAAATCCAAAATATACAAAACAAAATATGACAAGATCCGATGTATCAAATGCTCTTCATGATTTAAAGATTCTGCTTGGATATGATGATACATTTGATGTTCAATCAATAGAGTTAAAGTACAATGAATTTTAAAAGGGAAAATAAATGAACAAATTAAACGGCAAAAGTTTAGACATAGTGAGCCAAAACATAGAAAAACTGAGAGAGCTATTTCCCGAAGTGTTTAGTGAAGGCAAGATAGACTTTGCAAAGCTCCAAGAGGAGTTGGGTGCATTTGTAGAGGATGAAGCAGAACGCTATAACTTCACATGGGCTGGAAAAAGCGAAGCCAAACGCATAGCTCAAACTCCAAGCACAGGCACACTCCGACCTTGCAAAGAGGAGTCTAAAAACTGGGACACTACACAAAACCTCTACATAGAGGGCGACAACCTCGAAGTGTTAAAGCTTTTGCAAAAGTCCTACCACAAGCAAGTGAAGATGATTTACATCGACCCGCCATACAACACAGGCAAAGATTTTGTCTATAAAGACAACTTCAAAGACAATATCAAAAATTATCTCCAAATCACTGGGCAAGTCGATAGTGAGGGCAACCGCCTAAGTACAAACTCTGACACAAACGGCAGATACCACAGTGACTGGTTAAATATGATGTATCCTCGTCTCAAACTTGCACGAAATCTTCTTAAAGATGATGGAGTTATTTTTATCTCTATTGATGATAATGAAATAAGTAACCTTAGAAAGGTATGTGATGAAATTTTTGGAGAAGATAACTTTCTAACAGAAATTATTAGATCCACAGGTACACCTACTGGTGGAGGTGGTGCAACTCCTTTTGTAAATGAAATAGATTTTTTATTGGTGTATTCTAAAACAAAAAACTTAATAATTCAAGGTACTCCACTAACTAAAGAAGAAAGCTCGATATATGATAGAGAAGATGAACTCGGTAGATATTTAATGAGACCTTTGAGGAGAACAGGTGGAGAAGATAGAAGAGAAGATAGACCAACTATGTATTATCCATTAAATGCTCCAGATGGTACATTGATATATCCAATTGCACCTGCTGGCTATGAAAGTAGATGGATATGTGGTCAAGATAAATTTAACGAATTAAACAAAAATAATCTCATAGAGTGGAAAAAAATCAATGATGAGAAATGGGTTGTGTATCAAAAGTTCTATCTTGAAGGAAGACTAAAACAACCTGGAAATTTGTGGACTAAAGTTGAAGGAAATAAAAAAGCAACGAGAGATATTAGAGAATTATTTGACAGTAAAAAAGTATTCGATTTTCCTAAGCCTGTAGGATTTTTATCAAAAATTTTACAAATTTCCACTAATTCAAATGATGTGATTTTAGACTTTTTTGCTGGTTCATGCTCTACTGCTCATAGTGTTATGAAGCTAAATTGCGAAGACAGTGGAAATAGAAAATTTATTATGGTTCAACTACCAGAAGAAACAGATGAAACAACCGAAGCCTACAAAGCAGGATATAAGAACATCTGCGAAATAGGAAAAGAACGCATCCGCCGTGCAGGGGAAAAGATTAAAACAGACAATGCAGGCAAAGACCTCTCAAACCTCGATATCGGCTTCAAAGTCCTCAAACTTGATAGCTCAAATATCAAAACATGGGACAGCAATTTTGACAACTTAGAACAAAATCTCTTGGATGCGATAGAAAATATCAAAGAGGACAGAAGCAGCCACGACCTACTCTACGAAATCCTCCTAAAATACGGACTTGACTTGACATTGCCAATAGAAGAGAAAATCATACATGCCAAAAAAGTATTTATAATAGGCTACGGAGCACTCATAGTCTGCCTCGATAATGAAATAACATTAGAAGTAGTAGAGGCAATAGCAAAACTAAAAAACGAGTACAAAAGTGAAATAACCAGAGTAGTATTCAAAGACAGCAGTTTCGCCGATGCAGTGGTAAAAACAAACGCATTGCAAGTGTTAAAGCAGTTTGAGATTGATGAAGTTGTGAGTGTGTGAAATGAAAAAACAAATCCGCAATTCAACGGCAGAATTTTTAATATTTACTTCTCAATCAAAAGAAGAAAGTATAGAAGTTCGGTTTCAAAATGAGACTATATGGCTCTCACAAAAAATGATAGCCGAATTGTTTGATTGTAGTGTTGATAATGTTTCACTTCACCTGAAAAATATTTTTAAATCAGATGAATTAGATGAAAAAGCAGTTGTCGAGGATTTCTCGGTAACTGCAAATGATGGTAAAAACTATAAAACAAAACACTACAATCTTGATGCCATTATCGCTATTGGGTATAGAGTAAACTCAAAAAAAGCAACACAGTTTAGACAGTGGGCAACAAGAGTTTTGAGCGAGTTTGCTATCAAAGGCTTTGTGCTTGACAACAAACGACTTGAAAATGGTAGTTATTTAGGGAAAGAATATTACGAAAGTTTATTGGCTCAAATACGAGAAATTAGACTAAGTGAGAGAAAGTTTTATCAAAAAATTACAGATATTTATAGCACAAGTTTGGACTATAACAAAGATGATAAAACAACAAAAGATTTCTTTGCAAAAGTACAAAATAAACTTCATTTTGCTATTCATGGAAAAACTGCATCAGAACTTATAGTAAATCGTGCAGACAGCCAAAAAGAGCATATGGGTTTAACTTCATGGGAAAATGCACCAGATGGTAAGATAATTAAAACCGATGTTGTCATTGCTAAAAATTATCTTACTCAGGATGAGTTGGAATCTTTGGGTAGAGTTGTAAATGCTTATTTAGATTTAGCAGAAGACAGAGCAAAAAGAAATATTCCGATGACTATGGAAGATTGGGCAAAACGACTGGATATGTTTTTAGAGTTTACCGATAGAAATATTTTAACAAACAGTGGTACAGTTACCGCACAAATAGCCAAGGATTTCGCTTTAAGTGAGTTTGAAAAGTATCGTGTTGTGCAAGATAGATTGTTTCAATCCGATTTTGACAAATTAATAAAAGAGATAGAGAGCAAATCATGAAAATACAATTCGACAGCAATTTAGACTACCAAGACAGAGCCATAAGCTCCATAGTTGATATTTTTGAAGGGCAAGAGGTTTGCCAAAGCAATTTTAGCGTTGTAACCCATGGTGCAAAAGGTCAAAGAACTATAAATGATCTCAATGATTTGGGAATCGGAAACAGACTTGAACTTTTGGATGATGAAATACTCTCAAATGTACAAAATATTCAACTCAAAAATGGACTTGCTCAAAGCAAAAAGCTCACTTCTATGGACTTTTCGGTGGAGATGGAAACAGGAACCGGTAAAACCTATGTTTACCTCAAATCTATTTTTGAGTTAAATAAACGCTACGGATTTACAAAATTCATTATCGTTGTGCCGTCTATCGCCATAAAAGAGGGAACGAAAAAGACGCTTGATATTACTACGGAACACTTCAAATCCATTTTTGATAATGTCAATTATGACTACTTCATCTACGATAGTTCTAACCTTGAACAAGTGAGGGATTTTGCAACAAGCAGTGATATACGAATTATGGTTATCAACATAGACGCTTTTAGAAAAAGTTTCACAGATCCAAGTAAAGACACAAAAGCAAACATCATCCATAGACAAAACGATAGACTCAATGGTCAAAAACCAATAGAGTTTATCGCTTCTACAAATCCCATAGTAATCATAGATGAGCCACAAAGCGTTGATAGCACTACAAAGTCAAAAGAAGCGATAGAAACGCTTAATCCACTTTGTAGATTGCGTTACAGTGCAACACATGTGGAAAAATTCAATCTTATGTATAAACTCGATAGCATTGATGCGTATGAGCAACAACTCGTCAAGCAGATAGAGGTTGCGAATGTTCAGTTGGAAGATAGTTCAAACAAACCATATATCAAGCTCATAAGCGTTTCTGCCTCTCCAAGAAGTGCAAAAATTGAGATAGATGTTAACCAAAACGGCACCACAAAGAGAAAAACTGTAACTGTAAAAGATGGCGATGATTTGTATGAAAAATCAAATAGCAGAGGCGTTTATGATGGCTACAGTATTAATGATATTTACATCGAAAAGGGAAAAGAGTTTATTGAATTTTCTAACCAAGAGAGTGTGGACATAGGGCAAACTATCGGTAGTGTGGATGATGATAGTATCAAAAGATTGCAAATCAGAAAAACCATAGAAGAGCATTTAAACAAAGAACTTCGTCTGACTCAAAAAGGCATCAAAGTTTTATCTCTCTTTTTCATAGATAGAGTTGCAAACTATCGTGGATATAGTGATGATGGAGTTGCACTCAAAGGTAAATATGCTCAGTGGTTTGAAGAGGAGTATAAAATCATCTCCAAAAAGAGAGTTTACAATACGCTTTTTAATGATGTCGATATAGAAACAGAAGTTGACAAGATACATGATGGTTACTTTTCTCAAGACAAAAAAGGAAGAGTAAAAGATACAACTGGTAATACATTGGATGATGAAAGTGTTTTTGACAAAATCATGAAAAACAAAGAGAAACTTCTTAGTTTTAGTGAGCCACTGCGTTTTATATTTTCTCATAGTGCGTTAAAAGAGGGATGGGATAATCCAAATGTATTTCAGATATGTACGCTCAATGAAACTTCTTCGGTTATGAAAAAGAGACAAGAGATAGGTCGTGGACTTCGTATCTGTGTAAATCAAGATGGCGAAAGAGTAAGAGGGTTTGATGTAAATACTCTAACAGTCATGGCAAATGAGAGCTATGAGAAGTTTGCTGAGGCACTTCAAAAAGAGATAGAAGAGGAAGAAGGAATAAGATTCGGAGTAATTGAGGAACACTTCTTTGCGAATATCCCTGTAGAAAATGAAGATGGAAGCGTAGAGTATTTTGGAGCGACAAAGAGTGAAGATATGTTTAGATATCTTCAAGCAAAAGAGTACATTGATAAAAAAGGCAAAGTGCAGAACTCTTTAAGAGCTGACATCAAAGAGAATAAATTTGAAGTGCCAGATGAATATAAAGCACTCCAAGCTCAAATAGTATCTGTGATACTCAAAGTTGCAGGAACTATGAATATCAAAAATGCAGATGATAAGAAACTCATTACCCTAAACAAAGAAGTCTATCTTAGTGATGATTTTAAAGCCCTATGGGAGCAAATAAAATATAAAACGACCTATAGGGTAGATTTTGATGCGGATAAGCTGGTAAAAGAGTGTGCTAAACAAATGGCTAATGATTTAACCATAGGAAAGATTAAATATCTCTACTCAAAAGCTAAAAACAAAATAACGAAAGTGGGCGTTGAGATTCTTGAGGGAAGTGCCCAAGATAAATTTATGGATTGTGATATCATAGATTATGAACTTCCTGATGTTGTGACATACCTTCAAAATGAGACAAATTTGATGCGGAAAAATATTGTAGATATTCTCATAAAAAGTGGAAAGCTGCAAGACTTTCAAAATAATCCTCAAAAGTTTATAGATGGTGCGGTCAAAATCATCAAAAAAACCATGAACAGTTTTATAGTTGATGGTATAAAATATCAAAAGTTAGGCAATGAATTTTACTATGCACAAGAGTGTTTTGAAGAAAATGAGTTGTATGGGTATCTCTCTTCAAATATGATTGAAAATAGAGAAAATAAGTCTATCTTCACACATACAGTTTATGACTCAACGATAGAAGAAAATTTTGCAAAAGCATTTAATGAAAACGAGAATGTAAAACTCTTCACAAAACTTCCATCATGGTTTAAAATCAATACACCACTAGGCTCATACAATCCTGACTGGGCAGTTTTGATAGAAAAAGACAATGAAGAGAAACTTTACTTTGTAGTTGAGAGTAAAGGGAGTGATTTAGGACTTGATATAAAAACGGCAGAGTCTTCCAAAATAAAATGTGCAGAAAAGCACTTTGCAGAAATTTCTTCTAAAGTTGAACTTGTTCAGTCAAATAATTTTAGTAATTTACGGAATCATATTTAGGTATAATGCACCCAAAAATCAAGACCACTAAATCAAGTTTTTTAATTCCACCGACTTACGATACCTGTAGTAGCAGTTTTTCTCCTTTAGAGTTTAAATTATTATCCGCTTGATAGTAAACTTCATTAGGAGTTTTATAGTCAATAGCCGAGTGCAATCTTTTTTTGTTGTAAGAATCCATATAATT
>MNYP01000057.1 GCA_001873135.1 Helicobacteraceae bacterium CG2_30_36_10 | reverse complement strand
ATGCATATTCTTGATTTTGCTGAGATTGAGAAGTTTATTTCCGAAGTAAAAATCACAAACCCCCCTAAATATCGTAAAGAGATTGCAAGAGCGTTCGTTGCTAAAGCTGTGTACAATATGTAAACATACTTATGTAAAGGGTGCCACCAAAGTAGCCAGTCATTTGATGTTCGGCGTTTTAGCTTTGTGTATTCATCAAAGTATCAAATTACTTACCTAAAAATAGCTATTCGAGACGAGTTTTTAACCCTATCAACCATTTTTCACGGTCAAAAAATGGGA
Source organism: Helicobacteraceae bacterium CG2_30_36_10 (assembly GCA_001873135.1). GTDB lineage: Bacteria > Campylobacterota > Campylobacteria > Campylobacterales > Sulfurimonadaceae > Sulfurimonas. The sequence continues at coordinate 36,011 of MNYP01000057.1, read as the reverse complement.
AATGAAGCCAATCATAATGAAATCAATGGATATGAAACTTAAAAATATTCAGACTTATAAAGGTTATGACGGTGCTAATATTCTCAAATTATCGTTTCAAGATGAAGAGGAAATGAAATTGATTAGGGATTTAGCTCGGGAATACGGTCGTAAAACCAATAATGACCATAAAAATAAACTTGATTTGTTTTGCGTATTTGAGAGCTCTGATAAAGTTTATTCACTATTATAACAGTTGCACTAATCTTAAGGGTATATCTCAAGAAGAGTAAGTTGGGGTAATTTACTAGCACTTATTTAACATCCATTCGATATAATAATTACCAAACTATAAAATACATAAAGAATTAATATGAACTTAACACACCTAGATGAAAACCAAAGACCAAAGATGGTTGATGTTTCAGACAAAAGCCAGACTACCAGAGTTGCCGTTGCAAGCGGAATGATTCAAATGAGTCAGGATGCTTTTAATGCAATTGTCAGTGAAAAAACAAAAAAAGGTCCTGTACTTCAGACTGCTGTAATCGCGGCTGTTATGGGAGTGAAACAAACGAGTACGCTGATTCCAATGTGTCACCCGTTAAATCTAAGCGGTATAAATTGCGATGTCGAAGAGTTGCCTGAACTGCCTGGATTTAAGCTCACTGTTACAACTAAACTAACAGGTCAGACAGGAGTTGAGATGGAAGCACTTACCGGCACAAGCATAGGTCTTTTAACTATTTACGATATGGTTAAAGCTATAGATAAGGGCATGATTATCAAAAATGTTCAACTCGAAGAAAAATCAGGAGGAAAAAATGGAAATTATAAACGATAATACACAGAAACTTGAACTATCATATCCTTGCTCTTGGTGTTACAAACTTGTGGGGCATGAAAAAGAGGCTATACAAAAAGCAATTCATGATGTTATAATCGACAGAGAACATGATTTAACGCATTCCAATGCCAGTAAAACCGGTAAATACGTAAGCATGAACCTTGATTTAGTAATACAAAACGAAGATGAAAGAAACTTCATTTACGAAGCACTCAAAGCGCATCAAAATATAAAAATGGTACTATAAATAATAAATAATGTTAAAGGATTTGAAATGGACTTAGAAAAACTTCAAAGAGATTTAAAAAACTCGTATAACAGCAGATTTGAAAATGTTGAAAAAAGAGTTACTGATGCTTTAACTCGTATGTCTGAGGAGTGGAAAATTGAGCTCGACCAACTAACACTTCATGAGGTTAAAACTGTAGTAACAACAATTTTAACTATGGAAACGCAGGCACTGCATGACGAAGTTGAGACTCTTTTAGCTCAAAAAGAGCAGATAGAACGAAGCTTAGAAAAAAAATCAGATGCTCTGCAAAGAGCAAAATATGATGTTTTCAATGCAATTGAGGAGCAGTTTGGCAGTCAAAACAGCGAAGCAATTGTAAAACTACACCAAGTCAAACTCCAATCAATAGACCTATTTGACATTCTCGGTGAGATGGTTGAGTCTGCTATTATCACGGCACTTGAAAAAGATCAAGAGAGAGATATAGAAGAGACCCTTGAAGAGATTATAAAAGAGTTGACTTTAGAGGCTATAAAAGAGGGCTCATTAAATACCATTAGAGTTAGAAAAATTCTCTCTACTATTTTACAATCAGCCGTAGATGTATCAGAAGCAACACCTACAAGAGCTGACGCCATACTCGGATCTGTGCTAAAAGGAATGAGAAGCGGTCTTATTCATGCAATAGACAGATTTAAAAAGAGACTTGTCTTTATGCCGGTAGAAGCTAAGCATATCCTTATAGAAGACTATGAGACCATTATAGAGGACTTAAACCAAACAGATGTACTTTTCTCTCAAGTTATACAGACAAAGGCAAGTGAGAGCTCACAAGCTATAAGAAAATCTTTACTTGATATACACAAAAACATGCATTACGATTTAGAAGAACTTATTCATATTTCAAAAGAGACCGCGGAGGTCATAAGAGAGAGGTTTTCTGTCCTAGCAAAAACAGCAATGAAAAGAGGTGAAAAAGCTTTACAGTCTCAAACTGCACGAGAAGCAAAAAGAATGGGGATACAAGCTTGGAGCGTTGCAAGAACAGCTTTAGGAACTGCTATAAAGTCGGCAAAAGAGGTTATGGATAAAAAGGATTAATTACATTTCCACATGGCATGTGGAAAGTGTAATAGAGCTACTTCTCTACAGTAAAGGTTTTCCATCAGCAAAGCTGACACCGCCTTAACTCTTTACAATAGCGGGGATTTCTTCATCTAATTTAAATTAACTACTTGCTAAACATATCCATATATAAAGCAGTAGCCCAAGCTCTATTTGAATCAGCGTTAACAGCTCCATCTTTGAGCCAATTTTCACTGCTACTTGTAGATGTAAATTTAAATGTTGAGTCCGTTTTATTATATGCATATTGAGTATAGATATATATTGCTCTCTCTGGTGCGATTGATACTGCAGAGAAACAAGCAGTTGTCGGTGATTCCCATTTTATTTTTTTGCTTTTATTAATTTTCTGTGCGATTAGTGTTGCTACGTAATGGCCTTCAGAGTTTGAAGTATTACCTGATTTTGAAAATCCCATCGGTCTCGAATCGCCAGTAATATAGATATCTTTTTCATCATTGACTTCATATGTTAATGTATTAATATCACCTTCGAGCATGTTATTAGCATCTTTTGCAATTCCGACTCTTTCTAGAATCTTTGCCCCTCTTACATGTGGGTAAAAAGCAGCTTCTTCAAAACTGATTTCATTAAACTCTGTTTCAACTATTTTTTTATCAAGGTCAATATTTTGAATTTTAGTATTAGGATGATATTCAAGATAATCACTGTAAAGTTTGTCAAAAGCAGATTGAAAACCCTCTTTTTTAATAGTTATAGCATTGTTCTCATCCAGCAGTATAACTTTAGCTTTTAGCTTCTTTTGCTTGAAATAATCCGCAATAATGCAAGCTCTCTCATAAGGGGCAGGCATGCATCTATAATTTCCGCTTGGAACAGTCAATATAAAGTTTCCACCCTTAAAATTTAAAACTTTATTGCGTAAAGTTATATGCTCAGACCCTGGGATAAAACCTGCGGGATACTCCTGTCTAAGCCTTGTCTCAAAAGCAATATCTTTAGTCCAACGTGAATAATCATAATCAATCCCAGGTGCAAAAACCAAGTAATCAAAACTAACATCGCCATCACTAGTTTTTAAAATACGATTTTTTCTGTCAAGATCTATTGCAGTTGCATGAAAATACGTATAGTTGTTTTCTCTTGCAGCTTGAAGATAATCATGAGTTAAAAATTCCAACTCTATTTTATCTACCAGCCACAAGTTACTAAGAGGACCCGATATAAACTCATACCTCTGCTCTACTAAAACCACATCTGCATTTGGAGCAAATATCTTTGTATATTTTGCGATAGAGAGTCCTGACCAGCCACCACCAACCACAACAACTCTTGGACCTTTCGCAGGTGATAATGGAGCGTTATAAGATGTATTGGTCTTAACTGCTTCCTTGAGTTTTAAGCCATCTATTTTATTAGATGCATTTAATGCAGTTGTTGCTACAAGTACGCCTGAAAACTGTAAAGCTTTTCTTCTTGATATAGCCATTAGGAAATCCTCTCTTTTAAATTATTTTATTACTCAGTAACTTCTTTAACTACTCTAACCATAAGTTTTTGAGCATCTTCTAGCACTTTAATAGATGGCTCGTCTTTTATCTCTAAAGAGCTTATCCAGTTATATACTGACGGATAGGCCATCTGTACTTCAGTTGAACCTTTTTCTTTATACATGTAAAATGTACAAGGGGCAAACGCACCTGCTTCAGGATGAGTTTTTGCCACTTCAAAAATAACCGATAGTTTACAAATAGAGTATGCATCAAAAAAGTCATATTTATCATAACCGGCTTCTGAAAAATCATCACTTAATTTGTTGAAACCTGCGATTACAAATCCAACAGTTTCAAGTGAACCTTCTAACTCTGTTTGAAAACTTTCAAGCTCATCTTCAACATCTTCTCCCTGCTCTTGCATTTCTGCACTGAATGAAGTAACTAGTTCGCCCTTAGCTTTTAATTGCTTATACGATGTTTTTTTAAAGTGACCCTTCGGTAAAGCTTTAGCAAGGGTTGCTCTAACAAGTTTACTGTATTCTATCATATGCTTGTTTGTAGCAGGTATGCCTGTGACTTTTGCCATACCATCTATTGATAAAGATGAAATAGAAATGTCGTTTGAGCCTTTTTTCATATAGATAGACATGCTCAACGGTGCAAACAATGCGGCTTTTGGAGACACTTTAACTAATGCTAGAACCAAATCTTTTTTATAAAGAGTAAAAAGATGATACATTTTATGGTTTGTTTTTTGAAACTTTGACTTAAACGCTACATTCATGTCATTATTTCCAGAGATTGTGAACCCTGCATCTGAAAAAACTTTTTCTATCGTAACTCCTGTTATTTTACCCGCAGAGTTGTCAGTTGTATATATCTGAATATCTTGTGATGCATTAGCAGCAATCCCTGTTACAAGAACGAGCACAGTAAGTAAACCTTTTATAATTGATTTCATCTCTTTTCCTTCTTTTCTATGAACTTTTTACTGCTGATTTAGAAGATAAATATTATCACCTTTTTGAATAGTTCCACTGTTAATAACTTTAGCAAAAACACCTCTGTCATCTTTAAGTATTTTAGGCAGTCTAGCATCTACTTTTGCTAAACTTTTGCACAATGTACAATTTTGACTAATCTCTAATACAAGAGCATCACCTATAGCAAGTCTCGCTCCCGGTCTTAAATGGTAAGGGTTATAATCTATAAGTATATTTTCACCTAATGCACTGTATGGGGCATCTATACCATGACTAGCCGCTAACTTATAACTTTCTTGTGAAGTTATTAAAACTGATCTCTGTATATCTTTATCATAATATTTATCTTCTATAACGCCCTTCTCATCAAGAGCCAACTCAGTTGTATTTATCCTACCATCATTTGTAGAATAAAATAGTTCTAATATTTTCCCAGTTTGATGTAATGACATATAGTACCACTCTCTTTTTTTAATCTTCTGTAATTTTATGTTTGATTTTTTGTGCTATTTATCCATTGGGTAGTGCAAGATAAATTATTAACACTATCTTTAATGTTACAAGCACTACCAATGGTAAAGCAAAGATAAAAAGGACTTAAGTTACTTTTTATTATAAATTATTCCTCTTTATCTTCTTCCTTTAATACATTTCTAGCTCTTCATAAGCTCTATAGACATTTCCGGAACTAAGTAGGTAGTATAAATCTTTACCTCTAAACTCGTCAAGAGTAACAACTTTAGTAATATCATCAGGGCGTACTCCCTCTTCTATTCCTTCTAAAACTTCATCTTTAATGAGAGTAAAGTAACGAACAGCTTCATCAGCAGCCGTTTTATCAGTTATAAAACCATGTCCTGGAACTAAATGATTCCAATCTCTAGCTTTGATAGCTTTTAGTGCCTCAAGTTGACCTATAATAATGCCGTCTCTATTTGAAGTGACTCTTCCGTTCATAACAACGTCAGCAACCAAAACAACTTTATCTTTTGGTAAATATAAAAACCAGTCATCTTCAGAGTGTGCATATCCAACATTAACATATTCAAAATCTATACCAGAAATTTTAAAGTTAACAGTTTCTTTAAAAGATTTATCAACAGGAACAAGTTCTGTTTTTCTAATAGCATTTTGATACAATGCTTTAACCATTCTTGTTTGATCGCCCTTATGGTAATTTACATTTATAGATTCTGGACCCATAATTTCAGCACCGTGAACTTCTTTATAGTAGTTATTTCCCAACCAGTGGTCATCATGTTCATGACTAACTATAACTGTACTAACAGGAAGCTTTGCAATCTTACTCATTGCTTCATAAGCTTGCTTAGCAAATACATAGGAAGGACCACTATCCCATGCTATCCAACTATCATCACCTTTAATATAACAACTATTTGACATATTTCCAGCATTCTCTTTAGTTGGCATTTCCATTGCACCAAAGAAACACCAAACTCTATCACTAACTTGCACTGGTGTTAAGTTATAATCCCAATCAGGGCCTTGACCGTCACGAGCCTCAACCCATTCGTAAAGAATAAAATTACCATCAACGTCAAGTCTATGCGGATCTGAAATAGTAACGCTTTTATTAAATATAAACGGCATCGCAATAACGAACGCTATTATCGATAATAAAATAATTATTTTAGTTTTCATAAGCGTCCTTATTTAATTTTTTCTGAACCTGTCTCTGTTTTTCCATTGTTGTCAATTGTAGTGAATTCAATTTTATCACCTTCTTTACCGCCTTTAAAATCGAACTTAACAAGAGGGTTTTCAGACATGAATCCACTTGTATTTGCTTCATACACTATATTTCCGTTGTGTTTTGCAACGATATATGTAATATACTCTACAGAGATTTTCTTCTTCTCTGCCTCTTCTTTATCTGCCATTAAGCTTGTAAACATTGCTTTTACATTTACGATGTCGCCTTTTGCTTTTGCTTTAATTTTCATCTTTGCCATTTTTTTTACCTTTGTTTTTTATTTTTATTTTTTTACTTATCTATCTTGGAGGGGGAGGGTTGAATCAACCTCCACATCCACCGATAGAAACATCTATCTCTTTACTGGTTGTATATAGTGTACCGTCTCTGCCTTTAGCTACGACTGTAACTAGTGCAGTTTGTCTCATTTTTATTCTAAAATCATAATCAATGATTCCACCTACAGGAATTGTAAATACAACGGTTAAACTTCTTGGGTTTGCATCTTGGAAGAGTGCTACTGATTCAAGATCTAAGTCAGACTTGATGTTAATTGGAATTGATCCACCATTCTCTGCAAGTTTAGGTGCAGTAAATTTGATTTTATCAGTTTTTTTCAATTCCGCTGAACCATATAACTCTTTGATTGCATCAACTGATTTTTCTGCTGTCCATGCTTTTGGCATAGTGGCTCTAAAGTCCATTGCTCTTAAGTTTGTTCCCGGTGCTACAATCGCAGCAAAAACTGCTAGCCCTACGCCTAAAAATTTTCTTCTTTCCATTTTGTTTTCCTTTTGTTTGGTTTACTATTTTTTCTTACTTGAATCTATCATAAATTCAACTATTAACTTCATGTCTGTATCTGTTAAATCCTCATTGCCACCTTTAGGAGGCATGCCACCAATACCAGCAATTGAATTAACCAGAACCTTATCAAAACCTTTAGCTATTACACTTTTCCATGCATCTACATCACCAATTACCGGAGCACCCATTTGAGGAGTTGCATGGCAAAGTTTGCAAGATACATTGTACATTTTTTCAGCTTTAGATATAGTTTTATCTTCTTGCTCTGGTGGTAAATCTCTAACAGTTGAGTATGGAGGTTTAACATCGCTCATTTCATACTCAATTGTCATAACCGCTGTTTCTGTTTTACCGTCAATGCCGCCTGGATCTTTACAATCACTCATACATCTAATGCCCGCACCAATATTTTTAGCACGATTAGCAAAGAATGCTCTTACATTTTCAGGACCGTTTGGACCATCAATATCTGGATAAAAACCATTGTTATTTGGAAGAACTACTTTTGCGAGCTTTTCTTTATCTAAAATGTATTCATCATCCATCGTTTCACCATCAATTTTTATACGATTTTGAGCCAATAAATAAGCAGTAATAGCATAAGTTTCATCATTAGTTAAACTTTTTGGATGTGCATAAGGCATAGCATCTCTTATATATGTGAAAAGAGTAGTGGCTTTTGGCCAATATGTACCGATAGTTCTTTTTGGTGCTTCTGTTTTTCCATAAACTCTCTGATTTTTAAGAGTTATAACTACTCCGTTTTCATCTTTAGATTGATTTCCTCCGGATAATTGAGGATAACCCCTACCACCAGCTCCAAAGTCACCATGACAAGAAACACACTGAGCATCATAAAGCTCTTCTCCTAACTCAACAGAACCTTCTCCTTCTGGTAAACCTGTACCATCGTGTAGAGAATCTCTGTCCCATGCCTTGATTTCATTTGGTGTTGCAGTTCTACCAAAGCTAACACCCTTGGTATTTTGCTGATTGTAAGCATATGCAGTTTCTACGCCGTTTGCCCTTACATAAGTAACACCGCCGTCGATAGCAGTTTTACTTTTAATTTCATACTGTCCAAGTTTACTTGAAGCACTTGCATTAGTTTTTTCATTTACACTAGTCGATGAAGGCAAACATCCCGTAAAAAGAAGGGCCGAACTAGCAAATAGCGATGCTCCTATTAAAATTGATTTACGATCTAACTTGAACATTTGTCACCCCTCCTTTAGCATCAACAGCCCATGTACAGATAGCGTTTCTATGGTAAACACCCTCTACACCAACTACTTTTTTCTCTTGATTAACAGTAGGCTGAACATTATCGGAGTCATCATAAGAACGACTTTGTAACAATAATGCTTTACCCTCATATCTATACATATATGAAAATCTTGTCCAAGCTTTTGGAAGAACTAAACCTTTAAGATTAGCCTCTGTCCAATTTTTGCCGCCATCAAAGCTGATATCAACACCTCTAATAGTTCCGTGTCCGCTCCATGCAAGACCTTCTATCTCAACTAAGTCGCCTACTTTAAGGTCAGTCCATGGTTTTTCTGGACAGGGACTTGTTACAATAGAATTTACCTCATTCGCATAGAAATGCTGAATAGCTTTTCCGCTTGCAGTCAATACAGTGTATTTGGAAGTTTCTTCCTTCGCATACCATGGTTTGTCACCAAACTCTAATCTTTTTAGCCACTTAACACACAAGTTAGCTTCCCAGCCCGGTGCCATTAAACGTACAGGATAACCCTGCTCATCGCGTAAAGCTTCACCATTTTGTGCATAAACTATCATCACATCATCAAGAACTTTCTCAACAGGCAATGTTCTACTCATCTCAGAACCGTCACTACCTTCTGCAAGCATCCACTTAGCTTCCGGTTTAAGACCAAGGTCATCAAGTATAGTTTTTAGGCGCACGCCTGTCCACTCCGAACAACTCATCATACCTTTAACAAACTGTAAAGAGCCAAATTGTGGACCTTTCCACTCAGCAGCACTATTTGATGGGCACTCTAAAAATAAGATTCTACTTTCGCTTGGATATCTCTTAAGCTGATCTAATGTGAGTACAATTGGTTTTTCCACAAGACCATGAATCATCAGTCTATACTTATTTGGATCAATGTGAGCTACCCCATTATGAGTACGAGTAAAGTGTAAACCATTTGGTACAATGATTCCACTTAATTCATGTAGCGGCGTCATAGAAATTGCAGCATGCATGTCACCACCTGATGACATAAGGGCCGATGTTCTTCTTACTACATTATGCTCATATTCTGATGGTAGTCCATAAGGATTGAAATTACATTCATCCCCTAAAATAGTTCCCCACTTAGTATGATGAATAATATTTTCATCATCTGCGAGCAATGAGCCTGGTGCTAGAATACTTGCAGCAGCAACAGCACTTACAGCCACTGTTCTTTTGAAGAAATCTCTTCTACTCACAGATGTTGATCTTTCTGTTTCAAATGTTTTATCCACATCTTCTCCTTTATTATTTATTATTTTTTTAATAAATTAATTTGTTAACCTTTTATGATTGTATCACAAAGTTGGCACAAAAAACAATTATACATTTTTACATTACTCAAATGCTATTATAAAATCAAAAGATTGATAGAAGAAGGCATTTGCTCAATTTTTGTTACTTATGGGAACATAGCTTTAAAAAGCGAGCCTCTCCATATAGTTTTTTTATACATATTATTCTAAAGTTAAACTAATTACTCTTCTTCTCAAATATACCTACCACAAAATCAATTATTTTTCTAAAAAATAAAATTGTAGCATATACGATAAAAGCGTATAAAAAAGGATGAGTATAATTTCCTTTTTCACTCATAGCTTGAAACCTTGCAACCGAATTGTTTAATAAATCGCTATGCATTACTAAAGCCAAAATTAATAGTATTAGCAAATAATAAAAAATCTCTTTTTTTATTGCAAGTTTAAATTTTTTTACCATTTTACTTCTCTTGTAAATTAGCTTCTTCAACAACATTTTCTTTTAGCTCAATAATAAGTTCTTGTCGTTTAACCATCAACTGTTCTAAAATATTTGCTCCGATTTCTTCTCTATCTTGCCACTCTAATTCATGATATATATCAAAAAGTTTCTTGAAATATTCATAATGGATATCGCCACTTGTAACTTTAAAGAAATAAAATCTTGTGTAGTCTACATCATTTACAGAGCGAATAGCTATCTTCTTCCCGATGCTCTCTGGATATACTTCTTCTTTTATCCAGTTTAGAAAAAAGTCTGACTCTTTGAGCCAATTATACAGATGCAAATCTGAATCTTTAAAAAGCTTATATGTTTGCATCTGTTCATTATCTAATTCAAATAAATACTCATTCTCATCTATCTCAAATCTCTCTAGAGAGTGATTGTAAATGACAAATTCTAATTTTAATTGCATATAAAATCCTGATTATAAAAAATATTATTTAATTTTGTGAAAGAATATAAAGAGAGAGAAGGAGAGGATTCCTTCTCTTATTTATTATGCTCTACCAGAGAGCATTCCGTACATTGTCATAGGTTTAAGAGCGTATACTTTCATTAACCAGAATATCCATCTCTCGACCAATGGATCAAGTGGAAATGAAGGGGTAGGCTTAACTGTCCAGTCAAACTCTGCCAACATAACCGTACCAATACTTGTAATAAGTGGGCAAACTGTATAGCCCTCATATTTAGATTTTAATGGTTTTCCTTCCATCATAGCTATCAGATTATCTACAAGAACTTTATATTGTTTTCTTACAGAACCACCTGTTTTACCCATTGGAACAGCTGCAATATCACCAACAGCAAATACATTTTTGTACTGAACATGCTGAAGAGTTTCTTTATTTACAGGTACATATCCAGAAGCTGAGCCAATGTCAGACTCTCTTATTTCTCTTGGGCCTACCATTGGAGGAGTAATATGTAAAAAATCATATGGAACTTTTTTTCTCTCATGTTTTCCGATAACTTCATACTCTTTTAAAACTGGATCCCATTCACCTTTTTCTTGCCATTTAGAGTCGAAAATTGCTATTTTGTTTTCAAGCTCGACTCCAACTAGATTATGTCTATAATGCCATTTAAAATCTTCTCTCTTAAACTGTTCTAAAATAGCGTCATGATATTCAGGAATACCAAACATTGCCCCGCCATTAGGATACATTGTAAGTTCTGCATTTTCTCTTGCACCAGCTTCTTTAAGTCTAGAGTTTGTTAAATACATAATTTTCTTTGGAGCACCACCACATTTAATAGGTGTACTTGGATGAGTAAAAACAAACTCTGTTTTTTTACCTGATTTTGCCTGTGCAACATACTTTTGCATTTGTTCCCAAGTTTTAGTAGCACCCTCTGCAGTATATATAGAACATACACCGCTATCGCCTAAATGTTTTAAAAGTTTTGAATTATCTCCGTTTGAGTAACCACGGCCTACTGCTTCTAAACCTTCAATACTCTCCCAGTCGAGCTGCATACCGGTTGCAATAATCAGATAATCATATTCAACTTTTTGACCTTTAGCCGTGGCCACAAAATTCTTTTGAGGAGTGAAACTTATAACTTTATCATCGATTAGTTTTACGCCTGCAGGTACAAAATCATCTCTGTTATATGCGATATCACTCTCTTCCCAAATACCGCCACCAATTAATGTCTGCCCTGGTTGGTAAGACACTGAAAGCTTTTCAGGCTCAATAACAGTGATATCAGGGTCTTTAAGATTTAATGTTAATCTTGCGGCAGTTGACATACCTGCAAGACCTCCACCAACAATCACTATTCTGCCTTTTGCAGCAGAAGTAACTTTCTCCTCTTGGGTTTCAGCTTTGAGGCTACTAGTACCGCCAAAAAGAAATCCTGCACCAGATAAACCCGCTAATCTCATAGCGTCTCTTCTGCTCATCCCTTTTGAAGACAAATCCTTGTCCATCTCCGATAACATATTATTAAGATATTTATAATCCATACTTATCCTTTTAACTTATAATTAATAATTACTGTACATTATCGTAATATTTTAAATTTCAGACTTAAATAAAAGTATTTAAAAAAGAAATACTAGATTGTGATAAAATTGTTACATTATTTCACTGTAATGAAAAATCGTACAATATCATATATTAGATACCGCTGTGTGCTACTTGAGGCATCTCTTAAGACTTTAATAGTCCTAAAAGAACATAAATATTCTTTTTTTCATCAACATAAAACGGTACAGTATGTCCCTGATTTTCTATATCTTTTATATTTTCATTATCAAAATAAATAGATTTTTTATACTTCTTGACCTTAGTGTGCATATTGACTATAATTGTATCAAGATAGAGTTCAAAACTTTTTGCATTGGTTTCGTCTTCTTCTTTTAACGCTCTTAAAGTCTCTTTTAACTGCTCTTTATAGAAAGTTGAATATAAAATATTCATGCCTGGATAATAGGGTAAAAACTCACCTTTATTATCAATATAATTATTTAGTTCTCTGTGTAATTGTAATTTTATATTCTGCATGTTTTAATCAAGGAGTATTACTCCTTCTCCTTTTTTTTGTTTCTTTTTTTTAAGTGTAACATTATAAGAACTCCTAAAGTTTTTTTAAATATTTATTTAGTTAATACTTTTACTTAGCAAGCTATAAAGTAACATTTTACATCAAATTAACTATTTCAAAGATATTTTTTAGTTAATTTAAGAGTTGTCTGTTTATAATAATCACATAAATTTAATTATTTGAGGTTTCAAAATGAAAAAAATCATTCTTTGTGTATTGCTAGCAAGTATTACTTTATTTGCAGAAGATAGTGCAACGAACTATAAATCAGGTCTTTTACTGCCACCAAATGGTCCAGCAATCTATAAACAAGAATGCGCTTCGTGTCATGGTGAACAAGGTGAAAAAAGTGCTTTCAAACAAGCGGCATCAGTAGGTGGCAAAATTTCACCCGCAATCGCTGGCATGGATACTGATAAAGTAGCAAAAGACTTAAAAGAGTATAGATATGGAAGCCTTGACAAGTATGGATACGGTGCCCTTATGAAAAGTGTAACTGCTGACCTTTCTTGGGATGAGATTGACTCTGTTGCTAAATACGTTAACGATTTAAAATAGCTTAAGTATATATGCTGAATCTATCAGCATATATCTCTCTTATATCTCTTATCCATCTTACTTGTTAAAGATAATATTTACTTACTCCATCCATATTAGAGCCCATATTTAAAAGCAACATATCTGCAATCACAAGAGCCGCCATTGCTTCACAAACTATAGTTCCTCGAATTGCTACACAAGGGTCATGCCTTCCTTTTAGTGAAAAGTTTACCTCTTCATTTTCAGTAGTAACAGTTTTTTGCTCTTTAAATATTGAAGGGGTAGGCTTAAAGTAAACATTTATAACGATATCTTCACCGTTACTGATTCCGCCTAAAATTCCGCCTGAATGATTACTACTAAAGCCGCTGTTTCTAATTTCATCATTATTTTGTGAGCCAAGAAGAGATGCGCTTAGTGCTCCATCTCCGATTTCAACTGCTTTTACTGCATTAATACCCATCATTGCATCTGCCAAAACAGCATCAAGTTTATAATAAAGCGGTTGTCCTAAACTTCTTGGAGCACCCTTGATAATAACTCTGGAAACACCGCCGACAGAATCGTGGTCATTTTTTGCTCTTAGTATTACCGCTTTTTGCTCTTCTTCTTTATTTGGATCGAGTGAATATATAATACTGCGTTTTGCGCTCTCATAATCAAACACTTCTGATTTAACACCTGCAACTGCACTTAGTCCGCTATGAACTGAAATATTTAGTTTGTCTAGCATCAGCTTTGCTATTGCTCCTGCTGCAACTCTTGCAGCTGTCTCTCTTGCTGATGAGCGACCGCCGCCTCTGTAGTCTCGAATGCCGTATTTATGAAAATAGGTAAAATCTGCATGTCCCGGACGAAATACATCTTTTATGTTTGTGTAGTCTTTTGACTTTTGGTTGGTATTGTAAATTATCATGGCAATTGGTGTGCCTGTGCTTTTACCTTCAAAAACACCGCTGAGAATCTCAACTTTGTCTTCCTCTTTGCGCCCCGTTTCAAATTCACTTTTACCTGGTTTTCTGCGGTCTAATTCGCTTTGGATATACTTTTCATCAATCTCGAGCCCGGCAGGCACTCCGTCTAAAAGAGATCCGATAGCAGTTCCATGTGACTCACCAAAGGTACTGAATTTTAATTTTTGCCCAAAACTATTCACGATATTTCCTTTTTCAACAGTTCAACTGCTAACTCAGCAGAGTCTTGTTGAGCCATTTTTTTACTTTTTCCAATCGCTCTGGCATACTCTTTGTCTTGTATGATTACTGCGACCTCAAACTCTTTTAAATGATCCGGTCCTCGACTGGCAATAACTTTATACTCAGGAGTTACTCCAAATCTTGCTTGGGTTAGTTCTTGCAGTGTTGTCTTGTAATCTTTAAAGAGATAATCTAACGATATCTCTTCATGGTTTTTTTCTATCAAATCAACAGCAATTTTATTTACCGTCTCTAAGCCCGCTTCAAGATAAATAGCTCCCATAACTGCCTCAAAAGCGTTAGACAAAAGAGAAGATTTTTCTCTTCCTCCGTTGTTCTCTTCTGCATTAGACATAAGTATATATTCACCAAGATTAAGTGAGCGGGCCAACTTATCAAAGCCTGTTTCATTTACAAGAGACGCTCTTATTTTAGAGAGATTCCCCTCAGCCGATTTAGAAAATTTCTTAAAAAGATATTCTCCTACTATTAGGTCCATTACCGCATCGCCTAGGAACTCTAATCGCTCATTATCGTAGCGCTGTTTATAACTTTTATGTGTCAGCGCTTCGATAATGAGCTTTGTATTTTTAAACGTATAGCCTAAAGTTGTTTCCAAATCTTCTATTTTTCTACTCATATTTTCCTCATTATAGTGAATCTTTCATCTCTTGTGCGGCATCACGTGCCAGCTTATCACAGCGCTCATTTTCCACATGCCCGTTATGTCCTCTTACCCAAATAGCTTTTATTCTATGCCCATGCGCTACAGATATATAATCTTTCCATAAATCGGGGTTTTTAACCTTTTTAAACTCTCTTTTTTTCCAGGCATCAAGCCACTCATTGATCCCTTTTACTACATAAGATGAGTCTGATATAATATCTACATCGCAGGGCTCATTTAAAGCTCGTAAGCCTTCTACAACAGCTAAAAGCTCCATTCTGTTGTTTGTTGTATGAGCCTCAGAACCGAAAAGTTCTTTTTCGCTGTCTCCATATCTTAGAACTACTCCATAGCCTCCGGGACCCGGGTTTCCAAGAGCACTTCCATCACTGAAAAGAGTTATTTTCTTCACTAGAATTCCTATGATAATTTTTTGTCAAACTAAACTCGACAATTGAGCTGTCAATAGCATGGCAATTACTGCAACGATTAAATCCAAATGGGAAGATTTGCTTACACTCAGCACAGATATATTCAAAGGCTAGAGTAGCATTCGCCTTATTTTTTAAGTTAATCATAACGTCAAATTCAAAAACAGAACTTTTTGAAGAAAGTTCTATATCTCCACGAGCAGTGTATAGTTCCCTTAAATAGCCATTTTTAGCAATTATATCTAAATCCAAATCTTTTTTATCCACATGCCATAGTATATCTACCAACAAATGACATTTTGAGCTGTCAAAATTTTCCCAAGCTAACTTAGGATTTATGCGAAAAAGATACTCAAAGACCATATAAGTCAATCGGTGAGTTGACTTATAAATACAAAGTAATTTCTCCGCTTTCTCCTGAGATGTTAGGTTCGTGTCATTTATAAGTATTAAAGAGTGTAGATATGCGCCATCGCTCTCTATCGGCTTATTCAATTCATCCAATGGCTCTAAAATTTCAAGTGCAAGCTCATACTCGCGCATATATTCATGCACTAAAAGTAGGTATGTAAGGGCTTGGGGAGTTCTTGGATGATTTTTTAAAATTTCTAAAAAAACCTGTTTTGCGCGCTCAAGAAAACCTGCTTTGAAATAAGTTCTCCCAAGTAAGAACATGGTGTCTCTGTAGTTGGCCTTGTCTCCGACTTTCAAGAGTTCATTATAAATTCCAATACTCTTTTCATAATCACCATTGCCGGCATAAGAGTGTGCTAAAAGTAACCAAGTTTTTTCAGAGAGTTCTCCGCTTGTTATTAAAACTTTTAGCTCTTCTTGGGAGGGAAGAGAACGAAACTGTCTTAAAAATTTGTCAAGATGTCTATAGTCTTCCTGCCTTTTATACCTGCTCCACCAATAGGAGGAAAAGGTTATAACAAAAATTAAAGCAAAAAACACGATTATTCCAAAAAGCGGGTCACGGTACTCTATAAAAAAACTATTCATGCATCTACTCGTAAACTACAAGACCATAATCATTTTTCAAATTATAGAAAGTGCAGTTGGCATTTAAGTCCAAGTCCTTGATTTTTCCAAGCTGTACTATAGAATTTTTTTGAACTTTTATCCCATTTTCTCTAAAATATTTCTTTATATTTACGAACTTTACATCTTGGACATATTTATATTCGAACTCTTTATAAAGTTTCATTTTTTCATATGAAAAGATATGCTCGTTGACGTGCAATCTGTCGGAGGCAAACTTTATGGGCAGATACCCGCTTAGGTCAGTTAAAACTGGCTCAACATACTCATATTTTTCAGGTAGTGTCTCTTTTTGAATAAAAATATATTTGTTATTTAACTTCAGTGTCGGCGTATCCCTCCAGTACTTATAAGCAGGGTTTGAGACTCCAAGCTTTAAAGAAACTTCCCTCCAGAGCCAATACGAATTTAATGTATTTGGAAGATGTGACATCGATTTTGGCTCCTTTAGAAGTTTTTTAGGAGCTCATTATATAATTTTTACTTAAATAGTTTTATTAAAAGAAAGCTACTACAAGCTTAGTAACAACAAAACCGCCCAGAACCAGCCATACAAACATGGCGCCTGCCGTGTAAAGCGGAGCAAGGCCCAAGCCTTTAAACTTAGCAAAAATAGTCCCCATGCCGAGTGCCGTCATTGCCATTGTTAGTAAAAATGTATCTATCTCATTAATAACAGCAACTATATTTTGAGGTACTACTCCCAGAGAGTTAAACCCAGCCATGCCAATAAAATATACCGCAAACCAAGGAATAACAAGACTCACTCCGCCGCCCTGCGTACCGCTTTTTTTAGCACTGTATGAGAGGTAAATACCAAGCACAATAAGCATCGGAGCTATCATAATAACTCTTGTCATTTTAACAATAACAGCCGAGTTTGCCATATCCTGTGGAGCGCCCATAATAGAAGCAGGAACGGCTACAACCTGAGCCACTTCATGGATAGTTCCCCCGACATAAATACCAAACTCTTGAGGTGTCATATGTAAAAAACCAACTGCCGGCTCTATAATCGAAGCATACAAAACAGGGTACAAAAACATTGAAATCGTTCCAAAGAGAACAACCATAGAGACGGCTATTGCAGTTTTATGACCCTCTGCTTTTAAGACAGGCTCGGTAGCTAAAACGGCTGCTGCACCGCACACTGCAGCACCGGCAGCTGTGAGCATAGAGGTATCTCTATCCATTTTAAAAGCTTTAGTCCCAAGGTAGGTACCTAGCAAAAATGTTGTACTCAACATAATAAGAGAGACCATAAAGCCGCTCATGCCGACCTCAGCAATCTGCTGAAAGGTTATTCTAAACCCGTAAAAAACTATAGCAAATCTTAGAATCTTTTTACCCGAAAATGTTATGCCGCTTCCCCATGCACTTGGAATATGGTTATGCAGAGTATTTGCATAAAAAATACCCATAACAATACCGATAACTAGAGGGGAAATACCCAATGATTTTACAAAATTTATATCTGCGATCATAGTCGCAGCTACTGCAAATATAGCAACAAAAAAGATACCGCTTAGTGTACCTTGACGATTTTTAGCTGAAAATGCCATCAAAATTCCTTGTTTTAAAAACCCAATTATAGCAAAAAACGATTATTTTGATGTATTAAGAAGAAGAAAATTTGCATCAAACCCTAGCATTATGCTAGGGTTTACTTATTTGGCAGCTTTTAATATTTCTGCTTTAGGAAAAATAAATGTAGAGTTTCTTAAAATAACTATTTTCTCCTCGTGACCAAGAGCATACGCTCTAATCGTAATCGGGATAACCGTATCTTTTCTCTCATCATCAACTAAAGCCTCCGTAGTTCTCAGTACAACTATCTTTTTCTTTTTAATTCCAGGAACAACTTCGAACGCTTCGTTAGGTCTAACAATCGTTATTTTACCTTCCATACCTTTTGGAGGAATTACCTCAAAGTAAAACTTCATTTTCTTATTTTCAGTATTTTGAAGTAAGAATTCATAAGCATTTTCTACTGCTACCTTGCCATCCGGCATTGATTTTGTAGAATATAGACGAGTCTCTTTGTTAATGTTTAAGAGCATATGTTCTTTTGTACTTCCCATCATGCCAAGGATAATCGTAATTACAACCAAAATCCCTATATAAGCTAAAATCTTAGGACGGAAATATTTAGTTTTACCTTTTTGATCTATAATTTCATAATCACTTGACCATGTAACCAAAGAAGGCTTGCCGAGTTTGCCCATAACCGTTGTACAAGCATCAACACACTCAAGACAGTTAATGCACTCCAACTGAAGACCTTTACGGATGTCGATATGTGTTGGACAGACTGTTACACAACTCTCACAGGTAGTACATTCTGCTGATGGTTCAAAGGCTTGAAGCTCTTTTTGTTTTGTGAAAACTTTGTTGTGCTCTGCATCGTAAATATCACCACCTCTGTGCGTGTTATAAAGAGCCATAACAGTATGGTCATCATATAAAACAGACTGAATTCGAGAGTAAGGACAAACATACGCACAATAATCTTCTTTTAAAAAGATAATGTCATAGACTAAAAATAGTGTCATGGCAATCAAAGTACCAAAAACTATCCAGTGGTTATCAAAATCGGCTAAATAGGCAAAAAAATCTTCAGGAGGAACAAAAAACCATAAAAGATTAGCCGATGCAATAATGGATAAAGCAGTCCAAAGCAATATTGCAATAACTTGTTTCACCTTGTTTTCAGTCTTTGACATATCAGGCTCTTGCTGCTTGTTTTTAATACGCTTTCGCATACCTAAAATCTTAGTCTCAATTAAGTCACGGTAGATGACACGGAAAATAGTCTGTGGACACATCCAACCGCAAAATACACGACCGCCCACAACCGTCATAGCAAAAATTCCTAAGAACATCAATATCAATAAAAATGGCATCAAATACAACTCTTGCATGTCAAACTGTATAAATGCAAGATGTAATTTCATTTTATCAAAGCTTAACAAAAAGAGATGATGTCCATCTATCACTATCCAAGGTGTTGCTAAAAGTACCAAAGTAATTAATGAATAAACATAGTAACGTGTAATTCTCCAAGGGGTTGGTATTTTAATAGCTTTTTTTTCTTCACTCATTTTCTATTCCTCGTATTTATTTGTTATCTATTATTTTGAACAGCTAATCGTATTGATTACCTGTTCTTCTGCGTCAGATGAAACTTCAAGAAGCAGTGATCCAAAGGCAACTTCTTTTAACTCTCGTGATTCTATGTAGTCTTTGAGTGAACTTCTGCTCACATCTAAAACTCTTGACATTTCACTAACACTTTTTTTATCTCTTATAAATTCAATAATCTCTTTTATATGTTTATCAAACTTAGAAGTAGATTTACTGCCGACAGGCCTTCCAATAACTCGACTAGATTCGCTCTGTATTGTTTGTCGTAAATTATCCATCAATCCTAAAACCAACATTGTACTACTTTGTCGTGACATAACAACAGATTGTTTAATAAAGTGCACACTAAAATCATGTTTTAGTAAACAACTGAACATCTGAACAATATCTTCCATATCCGTACTTAAAACCCAAACATCCGATACTAATAGTGTACTCCCTGTTTGTTTTTGGAAATATTCAGTAACTTCTGCTCGATCTTTAAGCCTTTTATTTTGTGATGTTTGATCAATGAATTCGTCATCAATAATGAGACTATTTGACACTGCATACGAATTTATCAGTTGTAACTGTTCATGTGCTGCATCAAAATTTTTATCCGACCGTATATAAGCAATTGTCATTAGCGGTAAAACTCCTCTTTTTATTGAATTTCATCGTCATTGTACTCCAAGTTGACGAAGTAAGTCAAGTAAAATTATGTTTATTTCGTCAAATTGTCAGGTTTGTGCTATAGGTGCCGGTTAATTGGAGAAATTTAAAAGGTATTTCCACATGCCATCTTGGCATGTGCAAATAAAAGAGGTTTATTTTACCAGCCGATACCGACTTGTGCCATATATCTTCTGTCAGATATATCAACACTCCCAGAACCGATTTGCTCTTCATAGGTTGCAAAATTAAGTTTTAAAATTGTAACTTCAAGGTTCAATCCTGCTGTATAAGCGCCTTGATATAGACCAAAATTCAGCGCAGTTGAAAAGTATGTTGAGTCAATCAAGCCTAGTTCTGTACCTATACGCAGCCTTTTCATAAAATCACTATCTTCATAATCACTAAAACTAATAATATCGCCGTTATCACTGTATTCATAGATGCGAAGTTTATTTGCATTAAGAAGATCAACATAATCTACAGCCACAACAAACTTTTCAAGAAGAGGAACTTCCGGAGAAATGGAGATACCGATATTTACCGTCATTGGCTGTCTGCCGTAATTGTCATCCATATTCATAGAACCAATATTTAAAACACTTAAACCAAAAGCGGGATGTAAGAAGTTATCATCAAAAGGGTGCAAAGTTGCCCCAATATCAAAACCTATGCCCGAAGCTGTTTTTTCATACTTGTTTTGAAGTTTTGTGCCAATATCCTCAGAGTCATCTGTGAGTTCCGATATCCCGAGTACACCTTCATAAGAATTTTGTGTTATATATTTCAAGCCCATACCGATGTCTAAGCGTCCCATCTCCGTGTCGTATGGTTTAGCAGCACCTAAAACAACTCCTCCATACGCACGAGAGCTGGTTTCTAAGAGTCCGCCGGTGGTACTTCCGTTGGCATGTGCCATCAAGTTAACATCAGCCACCGCTAACAAGCCTATACTCCAGGCAAACGCATCTGCATTTCCAGAAACAGAACTGTAATTGTCCACACCGATATGAAAATGTTCTCCGGAATACTTTTTAAGCACTTCAGATACCGCCGCATCGTTTCCTGTGTCTGAAGCATCATTGATATCTTGCACAAACTCTTGAACCTTCGCCGTTGAAGAGACACCGATACCAAGAAGATCAACAATTAAGCCATTTTCTTTTTTTATAGTTGCAAGTCCTGCAGGATTAGAAAAAACTGAAGTTGAGTAAGAACCTACAGCAATGTTGGCACCGCCCATTCCCATAATACGAGGATCTTTATAAAGATATGCATGCTCTGCATACATAGCCATTAAAGATGTTGTAGCACCCAAAAGTGTCAGTGATAGTATTTTTTTCATCATTATTTTCCCCTAGTTATTGTTTGTGTTGAGATAAGTTATAACTTGTTGCTCGGTAACATTTTGATCTAAACTTTTGTCACATGAACTATAATTATATGTTCCACCTAAGACTTCACACTTAAACTCATCTATTGATTGCTGCATATCTTCACTCGCTGCAACTCCAATAGAATCTGTTCCTTCATTGAGTGCTGAGACAATAACATCGGCTGTTGTTATATCTGCCTCCGAAGCAGCGTCACCGACTACCAAGAGAGTCTCATTTACCGGGCAGGCATGGTATGATGCATTATAGTCACTGTATGAAGATAAAGTATCAAATGTAATATTTTGGTCTAAAGCTATTCTTGTAGAGAAGCTCTCAGTACTACAAAAACTGCTAGTGATAGCAGTTGAGTTTTTATCTGTAATCAAAAACTCAAAAGTTTCGCCGTTTTCTGAAATAACTATTGGACTATATGTTCTATTGCTATCTAGAAATGTGATACTTTCATTGTTGTCTGTCACACTACAAGTGACATTTGTATCACTTCTGCCGTCTATAGCATATTTCATAGCGCACAAAGAAGCTGTTAATTTAGCATCAGATGTATTAATATCTGCAGTCAAAACTGAAATATCATCGGCAAGATATCCGATAGCCGTAGCGACCTTCATCGTTTGTGAGAGCCCTAGAAACAGACAAATATCTTTTTGGGAATAACTCAAATTTGCATCAGTAGCAGAACACTTCTCTTCCACGATTTTCTTATAATATCCCGATGATTTTTCCAAATCATTCAGCGCGGAACTGCTTTTTTTTGTATCCACTTGATCAATAAAAGTAACAAATGCATCATCCCCCGTATCATCACTGTTAAGAATAATATCAATCAAATCAGGTAAAGCAAGTCCTGCTTTGCCCATATAAGCAGCCGCTAAAGCCAAATAATCAGAGTCAGAGCTGGCAGTCGCTTCAACCCTAGATATAACACCATTAAAGTCCCCATTATCCAACATTTGTTGTGTCTCTAACTTATCAACACCTCCACTATCTTCTCCACAGCCGGTTAAAACCAATGCCACAGCAACCAACGAGCTTATCAACATCTTTTTTATCATCAAATACTCCTTTTTTAGTTTTTAAATAATCTTTTCACATTATCAAAAACATTTACATCTATTTTAGCATAATATTTATTTTGCTTTTCAACTCAAAGTCTTTTTTATGCTCTATTTTGATAAAATATTTCTTATTAACTCAAAGAAAAGAATACAATGACAACAAAACAATACATTTTAAACACAATAAAAACCCGTCCTTTAATTATAGACGGGGCAATGGGCACGCAACTTCAACAACGTGATGATAAGATTCCACATGCCGCATGGGAAGGAAATGAGGGTTGTAACGAACTTTTAAATGTTACCTGTCCCGAGATACTAAGTGAGATTTTTCATGCTTATTTAACCGCGGGAGCAGACTTTATAACCACAAATACCTTTGGCTCCTTCTCTTGGGTTTTGAACGAGTACCAGATAGGGCATCGTGCTTATGAACTCACTAAAGCCGGAGCCGAGCTTGTAAAAAAAGAGTGCGAAAAGTTCTCAACGCCTGAGCATCCCCGTTTTGTTTTAGGCTCTGTCGGACCGGGCACGAAACTCCCCTCTTTGGGGCATATTCATTATGACGATATGTTCAAAGGGTATACGGAGTTTTGTTTAGCGCTCATTGACGGAGGCGTCGATGTTTTCTTGCTTGAGACCTGCCAAGACCCACTTCAGATTAAAGCCGCTCTTCACGCCTGCGAAGAGGCAAACAGACAAAGAGAGACTGAAATTCCCATAATGGTCTCCGTAACCATCGAGCTGAGTGGAACTATGCTTATAGGAACAGATGCCGCCACTATTGCGACGATTTTAGAGCCTTTTGATATCTTAAGCCTTGGCTTTAACTGCGGAACAGGACCTGAGCAGGTTTTAAAACATGTAAAAACTCTCAGTGAAGTGTGGGGCAAACCTATCAGCGTTCACGCAAATGCAGGACTTCCCCAAAACCGCGGTGGCTACACCTACTACCCGATGGGACCCGATGATTTTGCTAACCAACAGGAAAAATTTCTCGCATTTAACGGAGTAAGCTTTCTTGGCGGATGCTGCGGAACAACACCTCAGCATATTAGAGCACTCGTAAACAGAGTTGCGAACATAACCCCAACGCCGGCATGTGGAAATCAACCCAACGCTCTTGCTTCGCTCTTTTCAAATGTTGCGCTTATGCAAGAGCCGGCACCTCTGCTTATAGGGGAACGCTCAAACGCAACCGGTTCAAAAGCCTTTAAAGATCTTCTGCTCGCTGAAGATTATGAGGGAACGCTCAGTGTTGGGCAACAACAAGTTCGCGCAGGCGCGCATGTTTTAGATGTTAGTGTCGGTTTTGCAGGTCGCGATGAGACAAAAGATATGAACTCCGTTATGAGTCTTTATGCCAGTAAAATAAATCTGCCGATTATGCCCGACTCCACTCAAACTCCTGCACTCGAAGAGGCGCTTAAGCTCATAGGCGGCAAAGCTATTATAAACTCCGTAAACCTTGAAGACGGCATTGAGAAGTTCGACACAGTTTGCCGGTTGGCTAAAAAATTCGGTGCGGCTTTAGTGTGTCTCACTATTGATGAAATCGGCATGGCGAAAACAGTTGAGAGAAAAATCGAGGTGGCCCAGAGAATCTATGAACTTGCAACGAAAAAACATGGTATCAATCCTGAGGATTTAGTTTTCGACCTTTTAACCTTTACTTTGGGTTCCGGTGATGCAGAGTATTTTGACGCCGGCATAAATACCATAGAAGCTATACGACAACTTCGCCTTCTTCACCCGGAAGTCGGTGCTGTTTTAGGACTTTCAAATATCTCCTTCGGACTCGACAAAGATGCTAGACCTTACCTAAACTCTATGTTTTTACACCACTGTATCAAAGCAGGTCTTAGTTCCGTAATCATTAATGTTAAGCACATTATTCCTCTTAATAAGATTACACAAGAGGAGCAGGATATTTGTAATAATCTTATCTTCAACAAAAAACCAAAAGGAGCCGCTCTCTTTGAGTTTATAGAACACTTTAGCACAAAAGAGGCAGTGGATAGCGATGTTGAAGATGCAGCATACCTTGCCATGAGCAACGAGGAAAAAATAGCAAAACTTTTAATGGACGGCGATAAAGAGAGAATGATACCGCTCGTTGAAGAGGCTCGAAAAACAATAGCCCCTGAAATAATCGTAAATGAAATTCTTATCGATGCCATGAAAGTAGTCGGTGAGCTTTTTGGCTCAGGACAGATGCAGTTGCCCTTCGTGCTTCAAAGTGCAGAGACTATGAAAAAAACTGTTGATTATCTCAACCCTTATCTGCCAAAAATTGACAAAACAGTCGATACCACCCTTGTTTTAGGAACAGTTAGAGGCGATGTTCACGATGTCGGCAAAAACCTTGTAGATATTATTCTCTCCAACAACGGTTTTAAAGTTATAAACCTTGGCATAAAAGTAGATTTAGACACATTTGTAAAGACGCTCAAAGAATCAAATGCAAGCGCTTTAGGCATGAGCGGACTTTTGGTAAAATCTACTCAGGTTATGAAAGAGAATCTTGAAACACTTAAAGAAGCAGATATTAAAATCCCTATTCTTTTAGGCGGAGCCGCTCTGACGCGCTCTTTTATAGATGACTTTTGCCGCCCTTTTTATGATGGTCCTATCTTTTACTGCAAAGATGCTTTTGACGGGGTAACTGCTATGAGCCGTATAGAAGCGGGGAACTTTGACACTGACCTGCATGGTAAAGAGACGCAAGAAAAAGTGGTTGTAGAGAAAAAAGCAGTAATTATCCCTCCATTTGCAGAGCTGAAGATGCCGTCTCGTGATGTAAAAGTTCCAACGCCTCCTTTTTGGGGAAGACGAGAAATGAAACTAACACCCGTGCAGATTGAGATGGCTTTTGAGTGGATAAACCACAAAATACTTTTTAAATCTCGTTGGGGCTATAGTTCAAAAGGGATGACAAAAGAGGCTTATAAAAAGCAGGTTGACGAAATTATTATGCCGGCTTATGAGCGTCTTAAAGCTCAGTTTTTGGATGAAAAGCTCTTTGAGCCGACCATTGTTTACGGTTACTGGCCATGCAGAAGTGATGACAATACAATTCTTATTTTTGATGAGAGCGAGGGGTATAACTCACCTGATGAAATCAACCGCGAACCTCTGGATCAGGTGGTAGGAAGAGCAATAAAGCAGTTTAACTTCCCTAGACAAAGAAAAGAGCCACACCGCGCTTTAAGTGACTTCTTTCACTCAGATAGACATGATGTGATTGCCCTCACATGTGTAAGTGCCGGTTCAAAGATTAGTGAAGCTGAGAGAGAAGTATATGACAAAGGGAACTACGCAGAGTATTACCAATTTCATGGTCTCGGAGTTGAGTTGGCCGAAGCATTGGCTGAAATTGCGCATAAACAGATTAGGCTTGATTTAAATATTTCTGAGGGAGAGGGGAGTAAACTCAGTGATGTGCAGATGAACAAATATCAGGGAAGCAGATACTCTTTTGGTTATGCCGCTTGTCCCGACCTTGAACTGAGCCGTCCTCTCTTTGATCTGCTAAAACCAGAAGAGTTTGGCATTGAGCTCAGTGAAACCTTTCAGATTCACCCGGAGCAGTCAACAAGTGCTTTAGTTGTTTATCATCCTGGGGCTACTTACTACAACGTTTAATTATTTAATTTCCACATGCCGGTTTCCACATGCCGGCATGTGGAAATATTTATCTTCTTCTATAACTCAAAGCCTCAAGCAGATGTTTTTTCTCAATCAACTCGCTTGCATCCAAATCAGCAATAGTACGGCTAACTTTTTGAACCTTTTTTATGCTTCTAAAAGAGAGAGCAAATCTGTTTATAGCCATGTCTAGTATCTCTTTAGCCTCTTGGCTCAACAGACAATACTTTTCAATATCTCTATCATTTAGTTTTGCATTAAAGTTTTTTTGTCCTCTGTTTTTAGCCACGATGTGAGCGCCGACCACCATTTTATGCAACTCCTCTGAGGAGTAACTCGGCTTATCTTCAGCGCTTACATTTTGCATTACGACATTTAGGTCTATACGGTCTAAAAATGGGTCGGACAACCTGTTTTTGTATCTGGAAATTTCAAGTTCGCTGCATCTGCACTCTTTTGAGTCATTGAGCAGATTTCCGCATGGGCAGGGGTTCATGGCGCCCACAAACAAAAAATCGGCAGGGTATTCTACTTTGGAATTTACTCTTGAAATTCGTATTTTAGAATCTTCCATAGGCTCACGCAGAGCTTCTAAAATACTCTTTGAAAAGTGAGGCAACTCATCAAAAAAGAGCACGCTTTTATGTGCCAAGCCAACTTCTCCTATCATCGCCTTATGAGAGCCTCCTCCAAACACGCTAGCCAAAGTTGAGGAGTGATGTGGCGAGCGGATATTTCGATGCGGTTTAAACTCCGGCTCTTTTAAATCAAGTGCATCAAGCTTCGCAATATCAAGTATTTCACTCATATTCATAGGCGGTAAAATATACCTGAGTCTTTTCGCAATCATACTTTTGCCACATCCCGGGCTTCCCTCATAAATGATGTTATGAAAACCGGCAGCACAGATAAGCGTAGCTCTTTTGGCAACTTCCTGACCTTTTACATCTATAAAATCCTCTTCATACTCTTTAGCATAAAAATACTTCTCCCCGTCAATCTCATAAAATGGATACTCAATAGTGCCCTGTTCCATGGATGGATGAGCGGTATCTTGATTTTTCAGCAACTCTATGGCTTCACTCAATGTTTTGACACCATAGAGTTCGAGGTTAGGTATTTTTGAGAGTTTTGAAAGACTGGCATGTGGAACTATAACTTTTTTGATAATTTTTTGGTTAGCCAGTGAGAGCATAAGCGGGTAGAGGTGTAAATTTTCTTTTACACTTCCGTCAAGTCCCAATTCGCCAAAAACAAACCAATCACTAAAATCACTCTCTAAATAATCAAGCGCTATCATCAGTGCTATGCTTAAATCAAACTGTGAACCTTCCTTTCGGACGTCACTCGGGGCCAAGTTGATTGTAATTCGTTTTGGGGGAAATGAAAATTCATTGCATAGAAGTGCTGATTTTACACGCTCTTTTGCTTCGGTAATAGCTGTATTTGCCATGCCTACTATAGAAAAAGATGGAAGACCTTTTGTCAGAGTTGACTCTACCTGAACTACTTTAGCATCAATACCTTCATATGTAGCGCAACTCACCTGTTTCATTATCCACCCTTTTTACTAGTTGTAATAATATAACGTAATGAATTAATTAAATGCAGATATATGACATAATGTCATATTTAAGAAAGAGTTTTCTCTTTTTGTGCTCTTTTGTACTCTTTTTCAAATTTTTTTCTTCTTGAGTATGAGAGTTTGTCAATAAATAAAATCCCCTCGAGGTGATCCATCTCATGCTGAATGGCAATGCTAAGTAGTCCGTCAGTCTCTATTTTTTTTGTATTGCCTTCTCTATCTTGGTAATTAACACTTATGCTCTCAAACCTGACAATATCTTCATAAAAGCTAGGTACGCTCAGACAACCTTCTTGGTAGACACTCTCCCCGGACTTATAAGTTATAACCGGGTTAATCATCTCAATGAGATCTTCTTTATGTTGTTCACCCTCTTCATCAGGAATGCTTAAAATTAAAACCCGTTTGGCATGTGCAACTTGAATGGCTGCAAGCCCTATGCCGTTAGAGTCCATCATAATATGGTACATGGCATCTAAAAGATTATGTAACTCCTCATTAAAGAGCTCAACTGCCACAGATTTTTCTTTTAACTTTCTATCTGGATATTCAACTATATTTAATTTCATCGATCTACTTTGCCGGCACAATAACTTCATCATTTCTAAGTGATACTGCAAAGTCAATCTTAGGATTTAAATAGGCTTGTTGTATTGCGTCCATCGCACTCACTATTGTCTCTTCAACCGTAAAGCTTGTGCCTATGTTTGTTATACCGATTGATATTTTTAGTAAAATTTCACGGTCAGCTAAAAAGAAATTGCTATTAGACACCAAATCAGCAAGTCTCTCAGAAGCTTTCTTCGCACTTTGTATATCTGTATGTTTTAAAAGCATTGCGAAGATACCGTTGCCGTAATGAGCAACCGTATCGCTTCTTCTTGAAGTTTTAAGCAAAAGTCTGGCAATAGTTCGAGTCATTAGCATAACGGCTTTCTCGTTTTGAACATTCACTTTTAGCTCTTTGTCCAGCTCTATCATAATCAGTGAACTTTTATGTTTAAACTCACCTATTAGGGCTATCTCCTGCTTTACTTTTGTTAGAAGATATCTTTTATTATACACTCCAAATTGATTATCAAAAATAGTTTCATTATCTACACTTTTAACAATATCTGCTGTTTCATCATATATAATTTTCATTTGAGAATTTTGTTTTTTAAGAATAGCATTGAGTTTTGTAATATCGGACTCTAAAGAGACAATGAGTCCGGCTGCGGACTCTTTTTCATCAATCTCGCTGAGTTCAGTTTTTCTTCTATCTAGAATCTTTGTCATTAAACTAATATTCTTGTAAAGATTAGCAGTCACGCCTAAAATATTTTTTACAGATGAGAACCCTTTTTTAAGGCTTTGTTCCAACATAATGGTATTTTCAGCGTCATTGCTTTCTTCAAGCTCAAGCATTGATATTATCTGTTTACGAAGATTTTCACTTTTGTCTTCTAAAAGTCTGTCGAAGTAAAGTGAAAAATTATTAGGAGTGGGCGGAAGGTTATCTGCAATAAGCGAGCTCAACACCTCTTTGGAATAAATCTCTAAATCACTCGAAGGATTATCCATATTGAGTGTATTGTTAAGAGGATCAGTAGTAGTACTGATATTACGACGAGTTCGACTTCTTAATGTACCTGCCACTGTATTCCCCTTACTCTTTATCGCTTTTAACTAAGACTTCATCAATCATGCCATAAACTAGGGCTTCTTGTGCGCTCATAAAATTATCACGATCAGTATCTCTCTCTACAGTTTCAACACTCTGTCCGGTATTTTCTGCAATGATTGTGTTGAGTTCAACTTTCATACGAAGAATCTCTTTAGCTTGGATTGCAATATCAGTTGCCTGACCTTGCGCACCGCCTAAAGGCTGGTGAATCATGATTCTGGCATGTGGAAGTGCATATCTTTTACCTTTTTCGCCTGATGAGAGTAAAAAAGCACCCATTGATGCAGCTTGACCTATACATATTGTTGCCACTTTTGGACGAATATAATTCATTGTATCAAAGATAGCCATTCCCGCTGTAACAACGCCACCTGGAGAGTTGATGTAAAAATAAATATCTTTTTCCGGATCTTCAGCTTCAAGATATAAAAACTGAGCAACTATAGTAGAAGCAACAGCATCATTGACCTCTCCGCTTAGCATAATAATTCTATCTTTTAAAAGACGAGAGTAGATATCGTATGAACGCTCGCCACGTCCTGATTTTTCTACTACATAAGGAATATAACTCATATTGTTAAGCCTTTTTTATCTTTGCATTAAGAAGTCCCGTGAGAACTCTGTCTTCAACCATTGACATTTGAATTGCAGGAATATAACCCGATGCCTTGTATTGCTCATAAGCTTTTTGAGGGTCTTGACCCATTTGCATTGCTTCATAGTAAATAGTTTGCATAACTTCTTGTTCTTGAACTTTAACATTCTCTGCTTGAGCAAGAGAATCGATTATAAAGGTTGCTCTTACGCTTTTAGTTGCGTCTTCACGGAAAGTATCGCGAAGTGCAGTTAATTTGTCTGCATTCTCACGAAGTTCTTGAATCTCCTCTTCACTCATAGTTCCGGCTGTTTTATTCAGAGCCATATCAATCTCTTGCTCAACAACAAACTCCGGCAAATCAAATGTAAGACTTTCAACTAGAGTCTCTAAAAGAGCCGGCTTTAAATCGTCATTGTAAAGTTTTGACAACTCTTCATTTTCTATTTGAGTTTTAACTAATTCTATAAGTTTTTCTAAAGAAGCATCATCTTCACCAGGAAGCATTTTCTTAGCTAACTCATCGTTAATTTCAACTTCTTCTTTAACTTGGATTTTGTTAATTTTTACTTTGAATTCAGCATCTTTGCCGGCTAACTCTTTGCCGCCGTATTCTGCTGGAAAAGTAACTTTAACTACTGCTTCGTCATCTCTTTTCATGCCGATTACTTGGTCTTCAAAACCAGGGATAAACTGACCAGAACCTAGTTTAAGAGCGAAATCTTTAGCTGCTCCGCCTTCAAATAATACACCGTCCACTGAACCTTCAAAGTCAAGTACCGCAGTATCGCCTGCCACCATTTTACGGTTTTTAACAACGTCAACAAGAGGAGCTTGCGCCTCTGCCAAATTTTTGATTCTCGCTTGAACCGCTTCATCACTTGCAACAGGCTTTTCAAAATCTTTAACCATTGAAGCATAATCGCCTAAATCTATCTTAGGACGCATAGCAATTTTCACAGTCACTTCAATTTTTTCATCACTCTTGTCAAACTTGCTAATGTTAGGCTCACCGATTAAAGAGTCATTAGAAATATTTAATTCTGCTAAACCTTTGCTCAGCACATCACGAAGAACCTCAGCTTCAGCATCTTGAACTAAACGCTCGCCATACTGCTTTTTAACAGCAGAGACAGGAACCTTTCCTTTACGAAAACCGTCAATTTTTGCAGTTTTAGTAAGCTCTTTAGCAATTTTTTCAACCTTAGCGTTTACTTCTTCTTTTAAGATTGTAGCTTCAATCTCAGCATTTGCACCGTCAATTTTATTCGATTTGATTTCCATCAATTTCCTTTAGTTATGTTTGTTCTTACTTAATTTGAACTGTTATTTTGGGCAATAATATCTAAAAAGTGCTTTTAATTAGCTTTTTTACTATTATTGTCTGCACCATTTCTCTTTAAAATTCAGTAGCAAAATCCAAAGAACCGCAACATCAATCATTACATCTGCAAAGTTGAATACTGCAAAATTAAAGCCGCAGTGCCAGTAAACCATATCCACTACGCCTCCGTGAACAAACCTGTCATATATATTCGACAAGGCACCGCCGAGCATAAGCCCCGCAGGAAATGCATAACAGATTTTTTTTAAATAAAGCACATAGCCAAGAATCGAGATAACTAAAACCAATTGTATATACTTTAAATAGTCGTCTAAAAAAGCAAACATTGAAAATGCAACACCCTTGTTGTAGACTAAAATCAGGTCAATACACTCAGCGTAGTATCTAAAACCATCAACGAAAAGCATTTTAATGTTTTGGTCAATTATAAATACCCCAAGCATAGCCAAGGATAAAATCAGACTGAGACGAAATGCGGGCTTAGGCATTTAAATCTTTTTCAAAAAAAGCTACCATATCATCCATTTGAGCATTCATTATTTTTGCGTCTTTACATTCAAGTAAAATTCTCAACTTATTTTCAGTTCCTGAATAGCGAATAAGATGACGGATATTTTTCTCATCCAGTACTTTTAGCTTCTCTTTGAGTCCGGCTATCTTATCAAGCGGTTTTTTAACTTTAATTTTTATATTTATAAGTTTTTGAGGGTAAAGTTTAAATGGACGAAGAGCTTTTGAAGCTTTTTGCTTAGTGTTAATTAAAAGAGCCAGAACTTGAAGGGCAGAGACAAGTCCATCCCCGGTTTTAGAAAAATCACTGGCAATAATATGACCGCTCTGCTCACCGCCAAAATTGATTCCTTTTTCTTTCATAACTTCTAAAACAAACTTATCACCAACATCTGAACGAAATAGTTTTAAGCCTTTTGCCTTAACAAAATCTTCAAGACCCTGATTGCTCATAACGGTTGTAACAATTCCACCACCTTTTAAAGCGCCTATATCATTCATATAAGAGCCTAAAGCTCCAAGAAGTTGATCACCATCGACTACTTCACCATTTTCATCAACAACAACCAATCTGTCAGCGTCACCATCCAGAGCAATTCCCAAATCTGCACGGTACTTTACAACGGTCTCACATAAATCACTCGCATGCAGCGCACCGCAACCTTCATTTATGTTAAAGCCGCTCGGCTCATCATGCAGTACAATTACATCTGCACCTAACTCCTCTAATACGGTTGGACCCACTTTATATGCGGCACCGTTTGCTGAGTCTAAGACTATTCTTACCCCATGAAGAGAGAGATTTAACGGAAAAGAGTTTTTTAGCTGAACAATATATCGTCCTATTACGTCATCAATTCTTTTTGCTTTACCTATCTTTTTTCCGGTAACTTGACCGCCGGAAATAGCACTGGAATCATTACAGATATCTTCTATTCTTTGTTCAACTTCAGTTGAGAGCTTATTTCCCTGAGCATCGAAAAATTTTATTCCATTATCTTCAAAAGAGTTGTGAGAAGCACTTATCATGATTCCGGCATCACATCTCATATTTTCTGTTATAAAGGCAATTGCCGGAGTAGGCATTGGACCAATTTGCACTACATCGTAACCAACGGCAGTTAACCCCGCTACAATGGCATTTTCTATCATATAACCGCTGATTCTGGTATCTTTACCGACCAAGATTCTATTGTTCACAGAATGCTCTTTAAAGTATATCCCGGCACCCATCGCAACTCTCATAGCAAGCCCTGCAGTTAAAAATGAGCCAGCTTCACCTCTAACGCCATCTGTTCCAAATAATTTCATATAATTTTCCTATGTTTTAGTACCGTATTTTAACATAAATATCTATATAAAGGCTAAATATTGCAATTTACATTCTTTTTAACTTAAGATTAATTCTATTTAAGCTATTATTGCGGACTAAATTTTTATGAGAAGGACTCATTACATGGCAAATCACAAGTCATCAATTAAGAGAATTCGCCAAACTATCGTTCGTGCAGAACGAAATCGTTTTTACAGAACTCGTCTTAAAAATATCGTAAAAGATGTTACAGCAGCAGTTGTAGCCGGTAACAAAGAAGACGCTACAGCAGCATTTAAAGTAGCAAACAAACAAATTCATAAATTTGTCAGCAAAGGTGTCTTGAAAAAAGAGACAGCAGCAAGAAAAGTAAGCCGTCTACACAAAACTGTAAACGCTATATAAGGTTAACTATTTATGTTAGCAGATAAACTTAATCCGTTTATCATCCGCTATAATGAACTTAGCAAGCAGCTAAGTTCACCTGATATAACTTCCGACATCAAGCGCATGACGCTCCTCTCAAGAGAACAATCTTCACTTTTAAAAATTGTTGAAAAAGCAAAAGAGTATCAAGCCTTAGTAAAAGATATCGCTGATGCGAAAGTGATGCTTGGCGACTCAGAGATGTTTGAAATGGCAAAAGAAGAGCTCAGAGAGCTTGAGCCTCGCAAACCGGAGTTAGAAGAGGAGATTAAACTTCTTTTACTGCCAAAAGATCCTAACGATGATAGAAATATCATTGTGGAACTTCGCGCCGGTGCCGGTGGCGATGAGGCTGCTATTTTTGTTGGGGACCTCTTCGATGCTTACACCCGTTATGCCGATTTAAAAGGATGGAGTGTTGAACTTATCAGCACATCGCCCTCTGATGCTGGTGGATTTAAAGAAGTTATTGCACTTATAAAAGGCGATCAGGTTTATAGTCGGTTGAAATATGAAGGTGGAATACATCGTGTTCAACGTGTTCCCGCTACCGAATCTCAGGGACGTGTCCATACTTCAGCCATAACTGTTGCAGTTATGGCTGAAGTTGATGATGTTGAAATACAAATCAATGCATCCGACTTAAAAATTGATGTAATGCGTTCATCAGGCAATGGCGGTCAGTCGGTAAATACGACCGATTCAGCTGTTCGTATTACGCATTTACCCTCTGGTTTAGTAGTAACAAATCAAGACGGTAAATCTCAGCACAAAAATAAAGATGCTGCAATGAAAGTTCTTAAAGCCAGACTTTATGACATTCAAATGCAAGAAGCACAGGCTAAAGACAGTGAAGCTCGTTCAGCGCAGGTTGGAACGGGAGACAGAAGTGGAAGAATTAGAACCTATAATTACCCGCAAAATCGTATCTCAGACCATAGAATAACTTTAACACTTTACAGACTTGCCGAAATTATGCACGGTGGTCTTTTAGATGAGATTATTGAACCGCTTATCGCTGATCATCAAGGTAAAATGGTTGATGCTGCAGGGCTTTAAAAATTTAGATAGCTCTTCGGTACCCCGACTTTAGTCGGAGCTTAAGTTTTGTCTCACATAAATATCATAAAATTTATCGCAATGTTGTAACATAAGAAGGTGAGGTTTAGGCAAATGTTTCCACATGCCAAGTGAATAAGTCGTACGAAGTGTAAAAATACAATACCGCCAAGAGGCGGTATTAAAAAAACGAAGAAGAATTTCTATGGAATGTTAGAACGCGTAGTTAAGTTGGAAACTTAGACCTGTTTGACTATGCTTAACAGTTGTTTCCATATCAGATGGCGTAGTCATGTCTGGCATTGTAGCTAAAGTAGTAGAAGTCTCAGGTGCATACATATACGCTAAATCTAAAGACATAACATCGTTAAATGCATATGTTCCACCTATGGTAAAATGAGACTCAACAGTTGCTGGGAAACCTAATAGGTTAAATGTATTTAACGCATTTCCACCAAACATTTGAGGATTAGTGCCACCTGCAGCCCCAAATTGTGCTAATGTTACTGCACCTGCATCACTAATCGGATTACTTGCATAGTTATAACCTATTCTAGCTGCCCAGTCTTTAGTTGCATATTCATAACCAAGAGCAATTACATTTTGGTCGTCCCATCCAAAATCTTCATAACCACTTGCACTTGACCATGCTATCTTCTTGTAATCAATTGCTATAGTATTGCCTTCCATTACATAACTAGCACCAACTCCCATCTCAGATGGTGTAGATAGTTTATCAGCCATAGCCGCTGGAAAAATTCCACCATCAACAAACGGTTGCGTAGCACCAGAAAGTTGCCCTTTGTACTCCATCTCTATTTCAGATTTATATACAGCACCTATTGTTAAACCAGAAATTTCATACGCAAGACCTAGGTTATATCCAAATTGTAAATCTTGAGCTACGCCGGCACCTGTTCCTGTATAGCCTACTTGTGTATTAGTAGGGTCTTTATAGTTTATATCCAAAGCACCATATTGTAAAATTGGAGTAACAGCAACGCTAAAACCGTCAGTT
>MNYP01000054.1 GCA_001873135.1 Helicobacteraceae bacterium CG2_30_36_10 | reverse complement strand
GCCCATCGTAAGGCTACGATACTTTCGTCTTGACTTACACTTTGTAAAACTGATTTTTGAAATATAGACACCATAAAGACCTTGATTATTTTTTGTGTGATTGCATTTTATCTAAAAAACTAGAAAAGATTTGCTTATTCTTAGTTGATCCAAACAACAAACGAAAAATAAACACTTCTCAAAATGGACAATATTCCAATTAACATAAAAGCACTACCAATAGATGTAATAAACATATATAATTTCGTTAAATAAAAGCAAAGGAAGAAAAATATGAGTTGTCAAAAGTGTAGTGTACTTCCACGCATAGAAGATAAAGACGGAAATATTCTTGTGAGTTGCAGTGTGAGTGAGCTTGCCAATAAAATGATAGAGTATCTTGAGAAGAAAAATATCTCTTATGTGTATGAGGATGCTCAAACTTTATGGGTAAGTGTGAGTTCTTTTTCGGACACAATTCACGATATATTTGCAAGTAATTTTTTAAGTAAAATGGAGTCAGAGGCGATAAACCTGCTTTTTCTTGAAGCCTCTGAGACCTTTTCTCCTTCAAAACTTACACGCATGAAAACACTTCAGCAGTACAGAGATTTGATAGGTGTAAAAAAACTCACAACTATTATAGACAACGGTGCGCTTACAACCCACTTTCAGCCTATTATAGATATAAAATCGAACACTATTTATGGCTACGAATCTTTAGCTAGGGGAGTTGATGAGGATGGCTCACTCATTTCTCCGGACAAGCTTTTTAACTGGGCAAGAGAGGGCAATATGCTTTTTTACCTCGACAGAGCCTGTCGTGAAACTTCGCTTAAAACTGCGGCAGTTAAAAACATTCATTCTAAAGTTTTTATTAACTTTATTCCAACAGCTATCTATGACCCCAAACACTGTTTGAAATCTACAGTTCAGTGGGCAACTCAACTCAATTTTGACCCAAAAAATATTATTTTTGAGGTGATTGAGAGTGATTATGTTGAAGACCTTGACCATCTCAAAGGTATTTTAGATTACTATAAATCGCAGGGTTTTATGGTGGCACTTGATGATGTAGGAAGTGGATATTCCTCTCTCAATATGATTGCCAAATTGTTACCAAATATAGTTAAAATAGACAGAGCGATTATTGACCAGATCGATACAAGCAGTGTGAATCAATCTATTTTTAGAGCAATTGTCCAGATTGCAAAAGAGAACGATATTATAGTTTTGGCTGAGGGAATTGAGCGAGTGGAGGAGTTGGCATTTTGTGCCAAAGAGGGAGCAGATTTGGCTCAGGGTTACTATTTTGCAAAGCCATCGGCTGAGCCAATAAGAAAAATATAAAGGATGAAAAATGTTTAAAGATTTTTTATACACCGGTATCGGTGCCGCAATGGTTCTAAAAGAAAAAGTTGAAGCAGAGGTGAAAAAGCTTGAGGAACAGGGCAAGCTCAAAACTACGGATGCAAAGAGTTTTTTAAACTCTATAGAAGTAAAAGGCAAAGAGGAAGAGGTAAAGTTTAAGGAGCAACTAAAATCAACGCTGAAAGAGGTGATTGATGAACTTGGACTTGCAACAAAAGCTGATCTTGAAAAACTAAAAGAGGATTTAAAATAAACTCTTTTTTCAGCAGCCTTGGGTATTACTCGCCATCGCGAGTATATAAAGTTTTTACTTTTTTATTGACTATCTATTTGATAATAAAAAAAAGGGAAAGATTTTTAGGCTTTAAACCATTAGCACCACTGCAACTTAAGAGAGCTATTGTCTCTTTGGGAGCGAGTTTTATTAAACTTGCTCAGGTTTTGGCGACTCGCTCTGACTTTTTTGACAAAGAGTATTTAGAGGAGTTAAAAGAGCTTCACGACTCTTTGCCTCCGATGAATGAAGATGAGTTTGAAGAAGTTTACGGGAGAACTTTTAACGATAAGAGTTTTAAAAGTTTTGAAAAAAGTCCCATTGCTTCGGCTTCCATAGGTCAGGTGCATGTTGCCTATACGCATACCAATCGAAAAGTGGCTGTAAAACTCAGACGTAAAAATATTTATGCTCAGGTTATGGCAGACATACGCATCATCAACTCGTTCAATACACTCTTTAAACCTCTTTTTTCACACTACACAAAAAACTCCATAGACGCAGTAATCGGAGAGTTTTCTAAGATGATAAAAGAGGAAGTAAGTCTTACTCATGAACTTAAAAACCTTGTAAAATTTTCATCTGTTTACAAAGATGCAGGCATAAAATTTCCAGTTCCACATGCCACACTTTGTAGTGATGATGCTCTTGTTATGAGCTATGAAGAGGGATTTCGCTTTGACGACAAAGAGTCGATTTTTAAACACAATATTGACTTCAAATCTATCATTGCGAAACTGGTGGATTTTTACACCACACAGATGCTTATCAACGGCTATTTTCATGCAGACCCGCATCCTGGGAATCTTTTGGTTTCCAAAGAGGGCGAACTAATATTGCTTGATTTTGGGATGGTGAAAACTGTACCGAATAATTCGAGAGTTGCAATAATAGAGCTGATAAAAGCGGCACACGAGCAAGATTATGAGCGTTACATCACTGCCAATAAAAAACTCGGAACCATCGCCTATGAAGCACCGACGGCGGAGCTTGCAGAGTTTACGGCGAAGATGTTTGAGATATTTTCAAATGACAACTTAGATAGTGAGTCGATGCAGCAGCTCGCCTTTGATGTGCTGGAATCAACAAGAAATTTACCCTTCAAGCTTCCTAGCGATGCAATTTATATTTTGCGTGTAAGTGCGATTATTGAAGGTTTGGGGACAACTTATATAGAAAACTTCAATGGTATTAAAGATATCTTGCCGATTTTACAAAAAAATATTCCAAAAGCTTTAGGGGCAAAGGAGAGCATTGTTGAAACGCTGATAGAGGAGATTAAAGCTCTTCCTTTTATTGC
This sequence comes from Helicobacteraceae bacterium CG2_30_36_10, assembly GCA_001873135.1. Taxonomy (GTDB): domain Bacteria; phylum Campylobacterota; class Campylobacteria; order Campylobacterales; family Sulfurimonadaceae; genus Sulfurimonas. Next base: position 8,623 of record MNYP01000054.1, on the reverse strand, counting down.
AAAAGATTTCAAGGCTGCTATTAAAAAAATAAGCTCTGATGCCTTACATGTGGAAATATCAAACGACCAGCTTGAGTGGATAAAAAAAGATTTAAATACAGAGTTAAAGTCGTATGCAATATCTTTTGCTTTTTTGCTCGGCAGTCTTTTTGTTTTACTCTATGATACTAGTTTCAAAGAGTGGGCTGTAGGACTTTTTGCCCTTGGAGTTGCGAGAATTTTTTACAAATAAAATACAAAATGACAAAAAGATGCTACTAAATACTCTATAAGTTTTCTATAATAAATTAAAATTAGAGGAGTGAAAATGCCACATATAGTTTTAGAAAATATAAACGCAACAAAAGAAGCTTACGAGACTGTGCAGCCCTTTGCAAATAAAATAGAGGGCGGAATGCTTAAGGTAATTGATAAGTACATCAACTCTAATGGGCAAACGGCACTTATAGAGGCTTTAGCGATTGAAAATGGTAAAAACCAAAACTTTTTTGTGCAGCTCTCTCAAAAAAAATCAAGTCTCACGGTTAGGCTTTTACCACTCACGGATCCTGAAAAAACGAATGGTGTTAAAACCATTATGGCAATGATTGCAAAGCAAATTAAAGATTCCAATGAAAGCATTAGTTACGGAAAAAATAATCTAGAGGAATACTTGAGCTCTTTTTAGAGAAAATATTGATGCTATAACAGGAGATTTTAATGAGCTTGAAGCACAAAACACGGTAATGGCACCATCGATGTAACCGTGAAAGAGTAGTTACATCTGTAAGAAGACGGAGTTATTATTAACCACTCAAAGATGAAAAAGTTTGGGTTTGAAGTAGGTGAGTTGATTATAATTATTATTAAAGTACCATAACATAACGAAGGAAAATTATGAAAAAAAAAGTAGGTGTAGTGCTTATAGCTCATGGGAGCAAACGCAGTGAGTCAAATAGGGAATTTTTAGAGTTGTGTGAAGAGATAAGAGCTCAAAATAGTTTAAATTTTGACGAAATTAGTTTTGCATTTTTGGAGTTTGAAAGACCTTCTCTTGAGATGGCTTTAGATGAGATGAGTGATAAAAATATGGATGAAGTTTACGTCTATCCCTATTTTTTAAACAGCGGCAAACATGTTTTAGTGGATTTGCCACAAATAATATCTCAAAGTAAAACTCGACATACCACTATGAAAATTGAGCTTCTTACACATTTTGGAGCCTCTTTGAGTATACCTGCTATCGTTACTAAGGAGCTCAAAAATATAATTATGTCCAAATAGCATTTTAAAATACTTTGCAATCTGTCATATTTTACGCCATGAGCATAAATTTAACGGCTACATTCATGTCAAACTTATCCCGAGATGTGACGCACTCCTCATAAGAGAGGCGGTAAAACTTGCAAGCCGTGTCAGCTCAAACATAGAGCTTCCAAGTGACGCCTCACTGAAACTTTTGGCACCCAACAAGACCAAAGAAAAGGTGTTACAACCGCTGAAATTGGCACGAGATTTTAGTTTGCAAAACAACAACAAACCCATAGGCATGAGCACACAGCTTATTGTCGGGGCGAGTCCTGAGAGCGAAGAGTCTATTACTCGGCTTATATTGCGGTAAATGATGCGAAAAATCTCCCCGCCATCATTACAAAACCGCTGCTTTTACGGGAGCACAGACTCTATCAGGCAGATTGGCTGCTGCGATTTTACGGCTTTAGGTATGATGAAATAGTGACAACCACCAAGCCAAACCTGTTTGATGTGAGCGGAATTGCGGGAGAGTTGTAGAGATGATTTTAGTATATGATGGAACTTTTGAGTGCTATTTGTCGCTTGTTTATGAAGTCTATTACAAAAAAATCTCCGTTGAAGCCGTAAAAAGAGAGTTTGCACATGCCCTCATGCTTGAAGAGCATCGTGAAGTTGTGTTCAACGAAGAAAAGAGCTTAAAAGTAAAAAACAAAGTTTAGCAAACGAAATTTCGAGCTCATTTTAAACGCTTTTATGTGTGACAGTGCTGAGTTTGAGCTTGATTTACTTCACTTTATAATGATAGGTTTCAAAAGCCAAAAAGAGTTGCAAAATATAAACAATCCCCACATTTTTGCCATGCACAACCTCCAAAAAGAGCTCTTTAGAAACAGCCACAAAATGAGCGGTTTTTTACGTTTTGTAGAGCTTAATGAGGGGACTTTGTACGCAAAACTTGAGTCAAAGTTTAACCTCGTTTATCTGTTTGGTTCTTTTTTTCTAAAAGACTCAATAACCAAAACTACATTATTCACGACATTAGTCGTAAGCTTGCATTTGTACATACGCAGGAGTTTAAGGGAGTAAAAAGTGTCGCTAACTTTGAGACGCCGAGTATCTCGCAGGGAGAGGAAAAATTCAGCGAGTTGTGGCAAACATTTTTTGCAAGCGTAGCGATTGAGAGTCGAAAAAATCCAAAGCTGCAACGCCAACTTGTTCCTCTGATTTACAGAACCTATATGACGGAGTTCACTCACTTTTAGTTTTAAGAGTCTAGTTTGAATCGACAAAATACCTACACAAATTTTATAAAAAAAAAGATATACTAAATAAAAAAAGGCTTTTATGATGAAAGTAGCAATTACTGGAGCGAGTGGGTTTGTAAGCTCGCATCTGACTCGTAAGTTCGGCGATTTTGTGAGCATAGAGAGAAAAGACACGCAAGATGATATTTTATCTAAACTCAAAGGGGTTGATGTTGTGTTTAACCTCGCTGGAGCACCTATTGTTAAGCGATGGAGTGAAGAGTATAAAAAGATTCTTATCTCAAGTCGAGTAGAGACCACCAACAAGCTCGTAAATGCTATAAATAAAAGTGACGTAAAGCATTTTATCTCCACTTCAGCTATTGGTGCTTACCCTGATAATGCCCCTTTTGATGAGAGTTTTGAAGGGTATGGAAATGACTTTTTAGCCTCTTTAACAAAAATCTGGGAAGCTGAAGCACAGCAATGTAACAAGCCTACGGCGATTGTTCGTTTTGGGGTTATTTTGGGGAGAGAGGGCGGTGCACTTGCACAAATGCTGACACCTTTTAAACTCGGACTAGGAGGCATTATAGGTGATGGAAAAATGATGACGAGCTGGATAGACGTAGACGATTTGGTACGAATCTACGAGCATATTGTCACAAACAAGCTTACCGGCACTTTTAATGCAACTGCCCCGCAACCTGTAAGTAACTACACATTTACAAAAACTCTTGGAAAAGTTTTAAATCGTCCTACTATTGTTCCCCTTCCTGAGTTTGTTTTAGGTCTTCTTTTTGGTGAGGGTTCAACTGTGCTTACCGGTTCAAAAGAGGTTTATCCAAAAGCGCTTCTTGATTCAGGATTTAAGTTTGAGTATCCAAATATAGAATCTTCACTGAGACATCTCTTGTCATAATATCGCAAGCTATTTTGAGAAGGCAAGATATCGGTTCCAGAAGCCATCGCTTATTTTATCGTAAGTTCATAGTCTAAAATAACGTGAACTCATTCACATTATTTTCGCCGTCTCATGCCAAGAGTTTTGGCATGTGGAAATTATCAACCGACAAAATTTTCCTACAAAGAAAACCTCGATTCTTCTACAGTAAAATAAAAATTGAGGTTTTTATGAAAAGAGCTATTTTATTGATGAATATGGGCGGACCTAACAATCTTGACGAAGTGGAAGTGTTTTTAAGCAACATGTTTAATGACAAACGTATTATCGGTGCGCCAAAACCAATCCGTGCGATGATTGCGAAATTTATTGTTTATAAAAGAAAAGATGAAGCTAAGGCAAACTACGCACTTTTAGGAGGGAAATCTCCGCTTGTGGGCTACACAAATGAGCTCATAAAAAGTCTAAGCTCAAGCATAACCGATGCTTCAATTCATATGGTTATGCGTTATACACCCCCTTTTGCTAGTGAGGTTTTAGAGAAACTTCGAGATGTTGATGAGTTTTACGCTATTCCCATGTACCCGCACTATTCAACAACTACAACACTCTCAAGTTATGAAGATTTATGCGATACTTTTGACAAACTCCACATCAAAGCGAGGCTTAAAACCATAGACGACTATTATAACGACAGCTATTATATTAACTCGATTGTGGAGCGTATAAAAGAGAGTCTCAATGGCGAAGACCCATCAGAGTATGAACTTATTTTTTCAGCACACGGCTTACCAAAACGCATTATAGAAAAAGGAGACTCTTACCAAAAACACATCCGCCGAAATGTTTACCATGCAAGAAAGGCACTTATGAAAGAGGGTGTGAATTTTTTTAATACCCATCTTGCATACCAGTCACGTTTGGGTCCGCTAGAGTGGATTAGACCCTATTTGGAGGATAAACTACAATCTTTAAAGAAGAAAAAGGTTATTATTTTTCCTATTGCCTTTACGGTTGATAACTCCGAGACAGAGTTTGAACTAGAGATAGAATACCGTGAAAAAGCACAAGCGATGGACTTTGAAGTCTACCGCGTGGCAAAAGCACCAAATGACCATCCTGAATTTGTAAAGTCACTTGCAAATATATATGAAAATATGAAAATATCGTGAGAGAATAGATGAAAGATTTTGCGGTAGTGGGTTCAGGAATCGGTGGCAGTTCAATAGCCGCTTTGTTAGATGCCAAGGGTTATAATGTTGCTCTGTTTGAAAAAGCTTCTTCTCTTGGAGGCTGCAGTTCTTCATTTTCTCATAAAGGATACACCTACAATACCGGCGCAACTACACTTGCAGGATACGAAGATGGTTATATTGTAAAAGAGATTTTTGATGCGATTGGTTTTGTACCTGAAGTCATTAAAACAGACCCTTCAATTGTCGTGATTCAAAACAGTAAAATCACTCCAAGATATAGAGATTTTGAACGCTTTTTTGAAACTTTGAATGCTAACTATCCACATGCCAAGAACAGAGAATTTTGGGAACTCGTGTATGGGCTAAATAAAGAGTTTTATAAATACAGCGGACACTACTATACAAATGCTAATATCTTTGCCAAAGTAAAATCACTCATAAGCTTTTTACCTCTTTCTTTGAGGTTTCAAAAATACCTGAGAGTAGATGCTTACAGTTTTATAGACGATTATTTTGGAGCCATTGATGAAGAATATCTGCAGTTTTTAGAAGCACAAATACTCATAGTTGCTCAAGCGCCGGCTAAAGAGATAAACTTCCTAACAGCGGCACTCTCTTTGGGTTACACTTTTAATGAAAATCATTATGCAGTTGGCGGTTTTAGTCAAATTTTTGAAGATATGACAAAAAATATTAAAGATGTTTATAAAAAGAGTGAAATAGTAAAAATTGCAAAACACGAGGAGTATTTTGAGCTCCATACAAAAAAAAAGATATTTAGAGCAAAAAAAATAATTTTGAACTCCACAGTGTACGAGAGTGCAAAACTTTTTAGCGATATAAAAATAAAAAACTACTATAAAAAGTATGAAAAACTCGACAATCATCAAAGTTCATTTATGCTCTATATGACTATTAAAAGCTCTAAAGAATTTCATCATCATTATCAGATAATTGAAAAAAGTTTATTTCCACATGCCATCTCTCAAGCATTTTTTGTCTCTTTTTCAGATGTGAGCGACACTAAGATAGCACCAAAAGGGCACTACAGCATTACTGCCTCACTTCATACCGACAGCAGATTTTGGGAAAATTCACAGACTTATAAAGCACAAAAAAAAGAGCTTGAGGGTATACTACAAAATACTATTTTGCAAAAGCTCGATATAAACGAGAGTGAAGTGCTTGAGTGCTTTAGCGCTACTTCTAAAACCTTTGAGCACTATATAAACAGAATGCAACTCGGAGGCAACGCTATAACTATGAAAAACTTTCTCCCATTTTTGCCCGCAAATGACACAAGCATAAAAAATTTATATAATGTCGGTGACACGGTTTATGCAGCGCAAGGCTGGCCGGGAGTTATGCTTGGTGTAAAAAACTTACAAAGGTTGCTTGGTGCATAACATTGCCTTACACATAAAGTCAAAAGATTGGCTCTATATTTTACTTATAGGTGTATTTTTTGGAATGTTTTTGTCCTCGTTAGGGTATATACTTTTAGAAAAATCTCCTATTGACGGAGCTGTTTTTGGAGTTTTGCTCGGCTTTAGCATCACACTTTTTTCTTTAGTTTTTATCTCGTACATAAACAAAAATATTTTGCCCAAACTTAAAGAGATTTATTGGCTGCCACTTTCTATATTTTTCTCTTTTTTATCGGGTTTTTTAGGAACCCTTGTCGGTACTTTTTTGGCAAAGCTACTTTATCTTGAACTTATCAACGCCTTTGAGAATCAAATAATTATGATTGCTTTTTTGATAGGAGTTTTGACCTATATTGTAGGAGCCTTACTCCACAGATTTGTAAAGATGCGTAACCAAAAAGATTTTATAGACCATGAATACGTCCAAAGCCGCCTACGTTCTTTGGAAACTCAGCTCAATCCTCACTTTTTGTTTAATGCACTCAACTCTATCGCCGAGCTGATTCATCATGACAAAGACAAAGCAGAGGCGGCTGTTTTAAAAGTCTCCGCTTTTTTGAGAAATACTATGAATGAAAAAGCCTTGCTCTCTTTGGAGAGTGAGATGAAAAATGTGCGTGATTATGTAGAACTTGAAAACATTCGTTTCTCAGGTAAAATACATTTGCACATGCCAGATACTGCTCCAAGGTGGTGTGTTCCGAAATTTTCTATTCAGTTACTTGTGGAAAATGCGATTAAACATGGCTTTAACATGGAAAATAAAGTCCTCAATATATGGCTGAGTTTTGATGAAAACGAAAAAAGAGTTGTGCTCAAAAATGACGGAAACAGTATGAAGTCGCTAAAATTTGGGGTGGGTCTTTCTAATCTTAACCAAAGAGTAGAGCTTTTATGCGGCGGAAATATAGAGATACATGATAAAAAAGAACCCACTTTTTATATTTATTTAGGAGAATGTCATGAAAATTTTGATTGTTGATGATGAAGAGTTGGCAAGAGCGAGACTTTTAAGAATGTTAAAAACGCTTGATTTTAGCGATATCTGTGAGGCGACCAATGCAAACGAAGCTATAGAAGCCGTAAAAAAAGAGAAGTACGATGTCGTTTTTTTAGATATAAATATGCCTCAGACAAGCGGACTTGAACTAGGATATGAGCTAAAATATCTTGATGAAGCTATAGCCATTATTTTTCAGACTGCCTACGAAGAACATGCTCTCAAAGCTTTTGATATTGGGGCTGTGGGCTATCTCGTGAAGCCCTATTCACTGGAGCAGGTGAAGCACTCCGTTGAACGCTTAAAGTTAGAAAAAATAGAAGAAAAAGATTTACGAATACTCTCTAAAAGCGGAGACAATTACCTGCTTTTAAAACCTCAAGAGATTCACTATGTAAAAGCCGACCTCACCGAAGTGATGCTTAGAACTACCAAAGGTTTTTCATACTACGCTCAGAAAATATCTGACTTGCAGAAAAAACTTGAAGCTCATAACTTTGTACGTATTCATCGCTCTTATCTCATAAATATGGACGAGATTAAAGAGATACAAACCATAGAACAAAGTAAGCTACGCTTTAGTTTCAGAAACTGTTCAGACACCATAGAATCAAGTAAAGACGGCGCTAAAGCGTTTCGAGATAAATTTTCAGTTTAAGATTGTCTGATTTTTGTATCTTATTCTTCTTATTTGCAACGAGGAAGCATTTCCACATGCCGGCTGCACGAGCAAATAACATCATTTTATGCCAGTATAACGATTGTGAAACAGGCACCTGCATCGGAGTTGGTAAGTCTTATCTTGCCGCCTATATTTAAAAAGAGCGACGTGAAAGGAAAGAGAAAATCATCCACAAAAAAAGATAAAATAGAAGCAGTAAATCGGCAACTTGGTATAATACCATCGCTGTGCAGTTTAAAAAATTATTAAATGTTAATGATGCTAGATATTTATATCAACTTCGACATACATTTGCATCATTAATGATTAGTAACGCAAAAGAGATAACATGGGTTTCTCAGATGATGGGGCACAAAAGTTCAGACATCACTTTGAGAGTATATGCTAAAGCATATAAGGTTATAAAAGATAAATTATTACGAAAAAAGAGGGCAAATTTTTTGGATAACTGGCACAAATCTGGCACTGCCAATAATCCCTTGTACGATAAGCCTCCTGTAGCAGGAGTTTCAAGGTGAAAATACGAGTCTATTACGAAGACATCTTTTTCCCTAAAATGTAGGGAAAACAACCCCATAAAAAGCACTTTTGAAAACATCATTCCTAAAAAATACTTACTTTAAGTGGAATAATAGACAAGTTTTTGGTCAAGTTTTCATTACTTAAATATCCTTTTTTCGGATATAAAAATCTATCTCAAATATTGTATATCTTTTTTTGGATATATAATCAGTTTAGCAAGTATAGACCCCTTAAAATAGGAGTTTAGCAGTTTCGCACTTTGGCAGCTTATCCGAAAGCTAAAAGACTTATCCTAAATCATCTCTCTTCCCTTAGCAACCCTAAAATAGGACTTATCCGAAAATAAATTACTTATCCGACTTATCCGAGTAAAGTTTTCAAGGGAAAAAATTACAATTTGCAATATAATCAATCT
>MNYP01000141.1 GCA_001873135.1 Helicobacteraceae bacterium CG2_30_36_10 | reverse complement strand
AAAAGGTGGAGACATAGATTTGCTCATAGTCTCAGACGAATTAACAAAAAAAGATTTACGCCTTTTAAGAGTAGAATTTTTCAAATATTTTGGTGAGCAAAAAATTGATATTATCTTAGATAATGGAGAATTTAAAAATCCTTTCACTAAACATATATTTCAAAAAGCAGTTTTATTATAATGAAAGAAAAACTATTAGCAGACAAAAAACTTTTAGAAAAGCAACTTTTTTGGATTGAGATATCTTTTAATGAATGCTCAAAAATAGGTATAAAAAAAGAGTATTCTGTTGATGAACTTATAGCAGATTCATAGTAACTCCTTATGTTATAAATTGTAATAAATATCACAGAATTTTTTTAATTTATTTTGCTACAATTATCCCAATTTAAAATTAAAGCAATCCTATAAAGAATAACTTAAACCAGAGAAAAAAGCTGCAATGGAAGCCGTTAAGTGCAGTGGAAATAAACAAGCTTTAAAATAAAGGGCGCAGAGATAGAGGAATGTTTGTCTCTATCTCTGCACCTTTATAGTTCTAGTTTCATCCCATGTTCTGCAAAAACAATTTTACCCCCGACTCTTACTTTCCCCTACCTTTTTTATAAATTGAAGATACCAACTCATAGGTTTTTGATAAGCAATAGCCAAATGAGATAGTTGATTTTTTGGGTATAATTCCATATATCTTCACTTGCTCCTTATCGCTTAACCGGATAAAGCAGTCCCCTCCTAAGGGATAGCTCGTGGTTCGAGTCCACGTGGGGAGACCACTATACAAACCTATCTTAAATCTCTGATTTAATTATTCAATAAATATACTAGATAATTATCTTTTTACTCACACAACCTTAGTCTGCTATAATTGGGAATAAAAAATTTGGTACAAATGGACAAACAATGGAAACGCAAAATATAGGAAATATTGAACTAAAATTTCTTACTATCGATGACTATGACGAAATAACAGAGGCTATGATCGAATCTTATGAAACATTGCCTGAAGCTTATTGGACAAAAGATCAAATAAAGTCACTAATTGAAAAGTTTCAAGACGGGCAGGTTGTTATAAAAGTTGATGGTGAAATTGCCGGATGTGCTTTTGCTATCATTGTAAACTATGATGAATTTTCAAATCACCATACATATAAAGAAATAACAGACAACTATACTTTTGATACGCACACAAATAATGGAGACATACTCTACGGGATTGATGTATTTGTAAAGCCAAAGTTTAGAGGGCTTAGACTAGGCAGGCGCTTGTATGATTACAGAAAGGAGCTGTGTGAAAACCTCAATCTCAAAGGGATAGCTTTTGGTGGAAGAATTCCAAATTATCATAAATATGAAAATGAATTTTCGCCAAAAGAGTATATTGAAAAGGTTAAGAGAAAAGAGATTCATGACCCTGTGCTTAACTTTCAGACGTCAAATGATTTTCATCCGTCTAAAATCTTAAAAGGCTATCTTGAGGGAGACCAAGAATCGGGAGAATTTGCAGTTTTGCTGGAGTGGGATAATATCTATTATGAAAAACCGAGTAAAAAAATTAGCACAAATAAAAAAATAGTTCGTCTTGGTTTAATCCAATGGCAGATGCGACCTTATAAAAACTTAGCAGAGCTGTTACAACAAGCTGAATATTTTATTGATACCGTGTCAGGGTACCGCTCAGATTTTGCTCTGTTTCCGGAGTTTTTTAATGCACCTTTGATGGCAGAAAACAATCACCTCTCAGAGTCCGATGCAATTCGAGAACTTGCAAAACATACACATGATATTATTCAGAAGTTTTCAGAGTTTTCTATATCTTATAACATAAATATTATCTCAGGAAGTATGCCGGAAATAAAAAATGGAGACTTGTATAATGTTGGATATTTATGTAGAAGAGACGGAACAATTGACCGTTATGAGAAACTGCATATAACACCGGATGAGGCTAAAATATGGGGTATGCAGGGCGGACATGAAATAAAAACATTTGATACGGATTGTGGAAAAATCGGGGTGCTTATTTGTTATGACTCTGAATTTCCAGAACTTAGCAGATTGCTTTGTGATGAGGGAATGGATATTTTATTTGTTCCATTTTTGACTGATACCCAGAATGGATATTCAAGAGTACGACATTGTTCTCAGGCAAGAGCGATTGAAAATGAATGTTATGTTGCTATTGCAGGAAGCGTTGGAAATCTGCCTAATGTACACAATATGGATATGCAGTTTGCTCAGTCCATGGTATTTACCCCCTGTGATTTTGCATTTCCTACAAACGGAATAAAAGCAGAAGCAACTCCAAATACAGAGATGGTTTTAATAGCAGATGTTGACTTGGATCTCTTAAGAGAGTTACATGAATTTGGAAGTGTGAATAATCTTAAAGACAGAAGAAAAGATCTATTTGAATTAACGAAGAAAAGTAAGTAGCTAGGCGTTAAACTCATAGAACTTTATTATTTCAGTATACTTTTAAATTGAAAAATAAAATTAAGTTAAATGTCTAACTCTTCAATGTAGAATAATCCCTCTGATAGAAGGATAATTTGATATATAAGGAAAATTTATGAAAATTGCTCAGAACATAACAGAACTCATTGGAAATACGCCGCTTGTAAGATTAAATACTCCGTCAAAATTGACAGGTGCTACCATACTTGGAAAATGTGAGTTTATGAATCCGACAAGCTCAGTCAAAGACAGAATTGGTTTTAATATGATTAGAAGAGCCATGGAAGCGGGTGAAATAACAAGTGAAACAACTATTATTGAACCCACCAGCGGCAATACCGGTATTGCGCTTGCTGCTATTTGTGCAGGGCAAAAGTTAAAACTAATTTTGACAATGCCGGAATCTATGAGTATTGAAAGACGTAATCTTCTTAAAGCTTTAGGTGCCCAGCTTGTTTTAACTCCGGCAGCCAAAGGTATGAACGGTGCTATAAGTGAAGCAGTAGAGTTGCAAAAGAAGACTCCAAACAGTCTGATTTTGCAACAGTTTGAGAACAAAGCAAACCCCGAAATCCACATGCTCACAACAGCAAAAGAGATACTCAGAGATACAGATAAAAAGCTTGACGCTTTTGTAGCGGCAGTTGGAACCGGTGGAACTTTAACAGGCACGGGTAGAGTATTAAAAGAAGAGATTTCTCATATAGCTATTATTGCAGTAGAACCGCAAGATTCTGCTGTTCTCTCCGGAGGAGCCCCCGGACCTCATAAAATTCAAGGTATTGGTGCAGGATTTATACCGGGTATTTTGGATACTGAAATTTACGGCGAGGTTATAAAAGTAAGCAATGAAGACGCTATTAAAACAGCCAAAATGTTAGCAAAAGAAGAGGGTTTACTAGTGGGAATCTCAGCCGGAGCAAATGTTTGGGCAACTATGCAAGTAGCATCACGTAAAGAATTTCAGGGTAAAACTCTACTGACTATTCTGTGTGATACGGGTGAGCGTTACCTCAGTACGGCATTGTTTAGTGACGACGCATAGTTATATTGAAACCATCAAGTGTGTTGATGGTAAACATTTCCACATGCCATACCATCAAAAGAGATACGCAGCTGTTTTAGAGTCTCTTGGTGCTGAGAATGTACAAAACCTTGAAGATTACCTTAATGCTCCCGCAGAGGGCTTATATAGATGTCGTTTGGTATATACACCGTCTGAGATTACAGTGACATATCATGAATATAAAAAAAGAGATATTAGTACTTTAAAACTGATTTTTAATAATGATATTGAATACTCTGAAAAATCTACTTATAGAGATGAAATAGACACACTTTTTTCTCAAAGAGACGATGCTGATGATATACTTATAATCAAAAATTTATTAGTATGTGATACGAGCATTGCCAATATCGCTTTGTACCGCTCCGGCATGTGGATTACTCCTAAAACTCCACTTTTAAAAGGGACTACAAGAGCAAGACTTATAGAAGAAGCAAAGATAATAGAGGCAGACATTAAAGTGAGTGAGCTTAGAACTTTTTCACAAGTTGCGCTTCTCAATGCGATGATAGACTTTGATGTGTTAGATAAATGTGAGTTTTTGCTATAATTACATTAAAATAAAGGAAAACAATTTGTTAGAAAATGTAATAGAAGATAATAATTTTGCCGTTTTAATGCAAAATCATATGCAAGAGTTGATAGTCCACTTTTTTAATAAAGAACAAAATTTTGGAATTTTATGTAGAATAGAAGATGTTTCATTTGAGCCGCTGCTCCCCGAAAAAATTAATTCAGAATTTCGTTCTTTAACGCTTTTCTTTTTAGCAGGATACACATTTGAAACCGCAGAGATACTCGACAATACATTGATTTTTGAAGCCGGTTTTGGAAGTGAAAATTTTGGCAGTTTAGTCAGTGTCCCACTGCTGAGTATTATGCAGATAATTGTTGATGAAACACCGGTCTTTATTAACTTGGCTAGTATTAAAAAAGTGAAGAAAAGTGTAAAAAAAGTAGATAATAACGGAGTTGATAACTCTATGGCATCTTTTTTATCAAACCCTGAAAATTCCAAGTTTGTAAAAAAGTAGCCAGTAAAAAAAGTAGTTAACTTATATTTTGTTGAGTGATAGTAGAAAGTTTACTACATTGTCAACAAAAGCATCATGTTTTCTCTCTCTCAAATATGCTATATAAAATTTTCTTTCAATTTTATAGTTTTTCAGTCTAGCTTCAAAAAGTCTTCCACTACCTATTTCGCTTTGTATGACATAACGAGACATAACTGACACCATAGGTCTCTGCGCATTTCTATCAGCGTGCATAATAGACTCTTTTATAGAAGTCGGACTTGCAAGAACCCCTATAACATTAAAACCTCCACACTGAACACCCATCTCATCAAAAACTTCAGAGGTCAGTTTTCTTGTATGTGAATTTTCCTCACGGCAAATCCAGTCAAACTCTAGCAAATCTTCAGCTTTTAGCTGTTTTGGAATTTGTTGGTTAGAAAAAACGACCAATTCATCACTAACCCACTCTCTATAAATAATGCCATCTCTAAAAACAGGTGATTCAATTAACGCCACGTCTATCTTTTTGTCTTGAAGTTGGTCAATTACTTCAGCAGATGAAGCAACTTGCATATAAACTTCATTGCCGATGCTGTGCTTAATTTGACTAAGATAGTTCGGGAGTATATAGTTGCCAATCGCATAAGACGAACCCATAACAAAAGTAAACTCTTTTTTGATAATTTTTAGAAGATCTTTTTCACTGCTTGAAATTGCTTTTTCAAGTTTTACGGCGATTCTGTATAAATCTTCGCCCTCTTTAGTGAGTAAAATACCATTTTTTTTTCTATCAACTATTTTTGTATCTAAATAGTCTTCTATGAACTTTATTTGCTGAGTAACGGCGGGTTGAGAAATACCTAATTTGGCTGAGGCCTTGGAAAAGCTCTTCTCTTTTATAACCATTAAAAAGGTTTGTAGTTTGGCAAAATCTTTGAGCATAATAATTCCTATAAGTATTGATAATACCAAAAGTATAACTCAAAATTATAATTATTGCAATAGTTTTGTAATAATTTATAACTTTTTAGTTATAATAAAACAAATATCAAACATCTTAAAATGTGAACAGTGGTTGTAATGGAAAAAATATTTGAAAAGTTAAATAAAGCGCAAACTGAGGCTGTAAAAACTACAGAAGGTCCGGTCTTGATTTTAGCGGGGGCAGGTAGTGGCAAGACGACTACAATTGTCTCTCGTTTGGCGTATTTGATAGAAGTCTTGGGCATACCGGCCTCAAACACACTGACTTTAACCTTTACCAATAAAGCCGCAAAAGAGATGCGTGATCGTGCTCTTAATATGATTAGCCAGAATGCTTATCCGCCTTTACTGTGTACTTTTCATAAATTTGGCTTATTATTTTTAAAATTTAATATTCATCTTTTAAACAGGCAAAATAATTTTGTAGTAATAGATACAGATGATAAGAAAAGAATTATTAAAAAAATAAATTCCGAGTTGCCGACACCTCTGATAGCCAGCGAAATTTCAAGATACAAAAACTCTCTTATGACTCCTGATGAAGCGTATAAGCAGGCAGAACTTTTTAACTATCAGCAAATTGCTAAAGTATATGAGGAGTATGAGGCATATCTATTAGAAAACAATCTTGTAGATTTTGATGATTTAATCTCTGTTACCTATAAACTCTTAGAGCAAAATCCTGAGTTGGCGTTAAAAACTTCTCAAAAATATCAATACATTATGATAGATGAGTACCAAGATACAAATGAACTGCAGCTCAAACTTTTACAGAAACTTTGCACCTCTCATACAAACTTGTGTGTGGTCGGTGATGATGATCAGAGCATTTACGGATGGCGTGGCGCTCATGTTAGAAATATTATTGAGTTCGACAAAGATTTTGAAGGTGCTTCTATCTTTAAACTCGAAGAGAATTACCGCTCAAAAGAGCCGATTCTTAAAGTTGCCAATGCTTTGATTGAACATAATCGCTCTCGTCTTGGTAAAAAGCTTATTGCAACCCGCGGAACCGGTGAAGATGTAACTATTCTAAACTCCAATGATGAAAACGAAGAAGCAAGAAAAATTGCGCAAAAAATATCTAAGCTTTTAGACTCCGGTGTGAGCGGGAAAGATATTGCAGTTTTATACCGCGTAAATGTTCTAAGCCGCTCTATAGAAGAGGGTTTAAACAGGTCTGGCATAGCGTACAAACTTGTCGGAGGACTTCGTTTTTATGATAGAGCAGAGATTAAAGACCTTATCAGCTACATAAGAGTTATAACAAATTTTCATGATGATTTTTCCTTTAAACGAATAGCGAATAAACCAAAAAGAGGTTTAGGAAAAGCTAGTTTAGACAAAATAGAGTTAGCGGCACATGTAAATGAGACATCAATTTTTGAGTATATTAAAAATGTTCCTATTGCCGAGTTGGAAGAGCTAGTTAAAAAGAAGAATGCTAAAACTTTAAAAGAGTTTATAGCATCAGTTGAAGAGGTATCAGAGGTTGCAAGAAGTGCTACTTATGACTTTATAGACGTGCTAGAAGAGACCTTTCATTTAAAAGAAATTTACAAGGGTATGCAAGATGAGTCGGATAGAATTTTAAATATGGACGAATTTTACGGCCTCTTCCGTGACTTTGTTAAAAATTCTCCCCAGGCGAGTTTAGATGAGTTTTTAAATGAACTCACTCTGCAAAGTGAACAAGATCAAGTAGAAGGTGAGAGTATTTATATGATGAGTATTCACGCTTCAAAAGGTTTAGAGTTTGATCATGTTTTCATCATCGGTATTGAAGAGGGCTTCTTGCCACTCGTGGGTGATGGAAGTGACCTAGAAGAAGAGCGACGACTTGGTTACGTCTCTTTTACTAGAGCAAAAGAGACTTTAACCCTTTCACATGCCGGGAGTAGATTTTATAAAGGTCGAAGAAGTGACTTGCAAAAAAGCAGGTTTTTTAATGAAGCCGGTCTTTGTGAAGGCTCACTTATAGTTGAGAAAAATACTGCCTTTAAAAAAGGCGACTTAGTCCGCCATAAAATATTTGGCACTGGAAGAGTTAACGGCGTGAGTAAGTCCGGCAGAGAGTTTAAACTAAATATTAACTTTGCAGGAACTAAAAGAGACATATTAGCTTCGTTCGTAGAGAGACTATGAATAAACTCTTTGTAGCATACAAACCGGCGGGAATAGGCTCTAATCTTTTTTTGTGGAAATTAAAAAAGAAATATAATAATAAAAAAGCCGGATTTTCTGGAACTCTTGACCCTTTTGCAAAAGGTGTACTTCTGATAGGTTTTGGAACTCATACAAAACTTTTTCGTTTTTTAAATAAAGCACCTAAAACATATAGAGCTACTCTTTGGCTGGGTGCCAAAAGTGACAGTTTAGATACAGAGATGATAGATTATGTGCAAATACTTAAAGAACTTCCACATGCCAAGGTGCAAGAGATAGTAAAATCACTAGAGGGTTCGCTTGAGTATGAGCCTCCTATCTTTAGTGCAAAAAAAATCAATGGTCAACGAGCCTATGATTTGGCAAGGGCAGGTAAAGAAGTGCTCCTCAACAAAATAAACTCTACAATTTATGAAACTAAACTTATAAATTATTCACATCCCTTTGTAACCTTTGAAGCTACAGTCTCTGAAGGGACTTATATACGCTCTCTAGGTCGCATTATATCAAACCGGCTTGGAGTTAAAAATGGAAGTCTTAGTGCTCTAGAGAGGTTAAGTGAGGGGCAGTTTAGATATAATAATGAGGAGGTGTTAGATATTAAAAAATCTCTTAATATTCCTCAAAACTATTACGTAGGCGACAAAGAAAATATAAAATATGGAAGAGTTCTTGCTTTAGAAGATTTAGAGATTAAAGAAAATGGTTATTATTGGCTAGACAATGGTGATAACGTTACTATTTTAAATATAGAATTGAACGAAGTAAAATATGAACTAGGTAGGATATATACATGTTAGTACTAGCTAGAAAGTTAGATGAGTCTATTGTTATAGGAGATAATATAACCGTAAAGATTGTATCTATCGACAAGGGTGTTATTAAGCTTGGAATTGAGGCTCCAAAAGATGTTTCAATAGTAAGAAGTGAACTCCTCGAGGATGTAAAAAATTTGAATATTGCTGCATCAAGAGAGGTTGGGCTTGAAAATTTAAGCCTGCTTAGCAAGATTTTAAAGAAGTAAGAGATATTATGAAAGTCTATAAGGCTTACGCTAAAGTAAATATTTTTTTAAAAATTACCGGTCAAAGAGATAATTATCATGAAATTATCTCTAGATTTATGAGAGTAAACTCTCTTTATGATGAGCTCTCTTTTGTTGCAAAAGAGGAGAGTGGCGATAGAGCGAGCGACTTCAAAATTTATGGGAATTTCGCTTGTGAAACAAAACAAAATACAATTTATAAGGCATATTTTGCTCTTAAGCAAGCTACTTCAGCCGAATCTTTAGAAAAATTAATGAGAACACATGCTGTTCATGTTAAAAAATCAATACCGGCATTTGCAGGTTTAGGCGGAGGAAGCAGTGATGCTGCTACTTACTTAAAAATGTGTAATGAAGTATTGCATCTTGGACTTAGCCTTAATGAACTTGCGCGTATCGGTCTCAAAGTAGGAGCGGATGTTCCATTTTTTATTTACGGGTACTCTAGTGCAAATGTGAGCGGTGTAGGTGAGGTTGTTGAAGCTTTTGATGAAGAGATTTTAGACTTTGAAGTTTTTACACCAGATCTTAAAATAAGTACACCAAAAGTTTACCAAATATACAGAGAAAATTTTTATGCACCGATTGACGGTTTTCAAACGAATGAATTAAAAAAGACTCTGTCAAAAGATATCTTAAATAATATGAGCGCAAGCGAAGCCAACGATCTTTTTAAACCGGCACTGCAAGAGTACAAAGATTTAAAACAGTACTATAGATATGGTTGGCATTTTAGCGGTAGCGGGAGCAGCTTTTTTAAACGCAAGGAAGTATATAATGGGTGAAACAATAGCAAAAAATAAAAAAGCTTATTTTGACTATTATCTAGAAGAGAAATTTGAGGCTGGCTTAGTCCTTACCGGAAGTGAAGTCAAAGGTATTAGAGCAAAAAAGGTAAATTTAAAAGATAGTTTTATCCGTTTTGTGCAAGGGGAGGCATTTTTATTTAATGCACATATTGGAAGGCTGGAAACTACCCATCATTTTTATGCTCATGAAGAGAGGGGAAGCAGAAAACTGTTGCTACACAAGAAGCAGTTGCTGAAAATGCAAAAAGCAGTGACGAGAGACGGCTACACAATCGTCCCGCTACAACTTTATTTTAATGATAGAAATATTGTGAAGGTCCAGATTGCGATTGCTAAAGGTAAACAACTTCACGACAAAAGACATGATTTAAAAGAAAAAGACCAAAAGCGTGATATTGACAGAGCGATGAAGGACTCTTGATGAGGTTCTTTTTAGTATCGATATTTTTTATCTCAACACTTGCGGCTTTGAATGTCAATATTTCTGATTCAACTATTCTAAACGGCAAAACAGCATTAATTGAGTTAGAAAAAGATGAAAATATACAATACAATGAAATAAGCATAGGTAAAAAAAAATATAAAATTTTTAATAATCCTGTTAATGATAAAAAAATGTATGTTTTGATTCCAATAGGTTATTATGAAAAACCCAGAAATGTGCAAGCTAAACTGACTTATAAAGAAAAAAACAGTGATGTTAGTAAAACTTTGTTCTTTCATATAAAAGATGCAAAATATCAAAAAGAGACTATCAAAGTGAGTAATTCAAAAGTCAATTTAAATAAAAAAGATTTAAAACGCTCTGCAAAAGAGAACAAAGAAGCTACAGATATTTATAATTCTGTAACAGACAAAAGTTATATATCATCAAGTTTTATACTGCCAATGGAGAGTGAAATCACCAGTTCATTTGGCAAAGCAAGAGTCTATAACGAGACACTAAAAGGCTACCATAGCGGAACAGATTTTCGTGCAGATGTGGGAACTCCCATAAAATCTTGTAATGATGGAGTTGTCGTTTTAGCTAAAGACAGATTCTACTCCGGCGGCTCAGTTATTATTGACCATGGGCAGGGAATTTATACGTGTTATTTTCACATGAGTGAGTTTAGCGTTAAAAAAAATCAGAAAATCAAAAAAGCTCAAATAATCGGTTTATCTGGAAAAAGTGGAAGAGTTACGGGTCCTCATTTACATTTTTCGGCTAAAGTTAGCGGCGTACAAGTTGACCCAATGCAGCTTATTTTACTTATGAATGAGAAACTACTAATAAAACAAAATTACAAGGAATAACAATATGACGGTTTTTCAACTACTGATGCTAGGAGCTTCTGCTTTTTTTGCATTTAAAATTTATGAACATATACAAACACTAACAGAACCCCAAAATGAAGATACTATATCTCAAAGTAATGATGAAAGAAGAATAAATAGTTTTTCTCCTTTTTCTCCTGAAGCCTTAATGCAAAAGGCAGATGTAGCCTATGAAGAAAAAGATTTTAAAAAAGCGTTAGCACTGCTGAATGAAGCAAACGCAAAAGAAGCAGATAATGCAGAAATTCTCTTTAAAATTGCATATATACTCCAAAGTAGCGGAGATGATGACGAGGCAATCAAGTATTACAAGCAGGCATTAGAATTAGATAAAGAAAATGAATTTATTCATAATGCTATGGCTAGTATATATAGAAAAAACGGCGAATTTACGTCAGCAAAAATGCATCTTCATGCTTCGCTTGCAATAGATGATGAGAATCCTATAACTTACTATAATTTTGGAAATCTTTTAGTAGATATGCAGCATAATGAAGAAGCGATTGTTATGTATGAAAAAGCTATAGAGATAAATCCTGACTTTGATGAAGCTAAAGAAGAATTAGCAAAACTTAAATAGGCAATGCTGTGAAAATTTTAGATATATACAAGTTTTTAGACACCCTGTCTCCATTTGAGCTTCAAGAATCATGGGATAATTCAGGCTTGTTAATCGGAGATTTTTCCATAGATGTAACTAAAGTAGTTCTAAGTATTGACGTGGATGAAAACTTAATAAATTCACTGGAAAATAACACACTTTTAATCACGCATCATCCACTTAT
>MNYP01000042.1 GCA_001873135.1 Helicobacteraceae bacterium CG2_30_36_10 | reverse complement strand
CTAATTCTAAGTATTTAAACTTTTCATGCTCAATCATATCAGATTTTAGTTGCTCTTTTGCTTGGAGTACTTGACTTTTACAAAAAGCAACCCACTTTTGATTATGTTTAATAACTATTCTTTGAGAATCTAACAGTGTTCTTTGAGCTCGAAAATCAGTCATTCTCCCACTTTTTGGAGAATTTATTTTTTTTAGAGAGTTGTATGAGAGTTCAAGGGCAACAGAGGCACTGTTTAAGTCAGCATTAGCCTTTTGCAGGACTCGTTCACTTTTGTCCATAGTGCTTTTGTTTAAAGTAACTAATGAGCTAAAACGAGTCTTCATTTTAATCCTTGATTTGAATGCCGGATTTCACCAAAAGAGCATAGTAATCTTGGGCAGAAAGCCTTTTGCAACTAGTGCAATTATAAAATTATAGTGTCATCTCTCTCAGGAGAAGTAGAGATAATGCCTATTTTTGTTTTTGAAATTTCTTCTATAACTTTTACATACTCTTGGGCGGTTGCTGGAAGGTCTTCAAATCTTCTAGTTCCAACAGAGTTGTCCCAGCCTTTAAACGTTTTATAGATTGGCGTCACATCTTCAAGGTTTGAAGGAATATAATCTATCTCTTTTCCGTCTATTTCATAGGCAATACAAACCTTTACCTCATCAAAACCATCAAGAACATCCAGCTTCATAAGTGCGAGTTCATCACAACCATTCAGGCGGCTTGCATATCTAGTTGCAACTGCATCAAACCAGCCGCAGCGTCTTGCGCGACCGGTTGTTGTTCCAAACTCATATCCCTGTTTTCCAAGTCTCTTTCCATCTTCTCCGAAATCTTCAGTTGGAAATGGACCATTGCCGACACGAGTACAGTAAGCTTTTACAATTCCGGTTACCTTACCAATATTTTTAGGATTAATGCCCAGTCCTGTACAAGCTCCTGCACTCACTGTTGCAGACGAAGTCACATAAGGGTAAGTTCCATGGTCAATGTCTAGCATTGTGCCCTGAGCACCCTCCAAAAGAATTTTTTTATCAGCATCTAAAGCTTTCCAAATCATCTGAGTTGTATCTGTAATAAATGGAGCTAGCTTAGTGTTATATTCTTCTAGTTCAGAAAGAAGTTCGCCCTTAGAAGGTGTAGGAATCTCATAAATATCAAAAATGTCTCTATTTTGCTTAAAATATTCCACAATTGATGCACAAAGTTTTACAGGGTTTAAAAGTTCGCCTGCTCTAAAACCTGTACGATTGATTTTATCGGCGTAGGCAGGTCCGATTCCTTTGCCTGTTGTACCGATTGCTTTTTCACCTTTTAGTCTCTCCTTGGCTTGGTCAATAAGTGCATGATATGGAAGATTTAAGTGCGCTTTATCTGAGATAAAAAGGCGACCTTCTAAACCTTCAAACTGCACCATCTCTTTTATAATAGCTTCAGGACATAAGACAACACCGTTACCAACAATGTTTATGGCATGTGGATTGAGTACGCCCGAAGGTATAAGGTGAAGTGCAAATTTTACACCATTAACCCAAATAGTATGACCGGCATTATGACCGCCTTGGCTTCTACAAACCATGTCATACTCTTGTGCCAATCTGTCTACTATTTTACCTTTGCCTTCGTCTCCCCACTGAATACCTACGATTAAATCTGCTTTCATATATTCCTCTTTCTTCTTAAATATTTATTTAGTTAATGTTTCGCATACCGTATCTGTATAAATTGCAAATCCTACTGAAGAGACTTCATTATTTTCGTATCTTCCCCCTTTTGCATATACTTCATTTTTATCAATTATTCTAAAAAACAACTCTTTGTAATAGAGCATTTCTGCGTAGTATAAGGGAGCTAAAACAATATTTCCACATGCCATCTCGTGAGAGACATCTTTCATCTTCAACAACTCTTCTTGTATCTCTGAGGGAGCTATTTCTAAAAGTTCATCCAATTGTTCTACATGCTGCAGATAGACAAGTTTTGTCAGCCAATCCACTTTTAAATTCAAAAACTTCTCTATGTTAAGATGACGAAAGTCCTCTAAAGCCAAGCCTTCAAACATTTCACTTAATATCTGTGGTATGCGCATATTAGATATCTGTATAAGTGGGATTAGCTCTAGTTTTGCTAAAATATTAACCGCAATATTGAGTACGCTAGAGAGTTTTTTCTCACCCATAAACTCAACACCGACTTGATAGTGTTCTTCTGTCGGGTAACGAAAAATCGGCTGAATATAAAACCATTTTTTATGTTCAGTATTTGCACCTAATCTTTTTTCAATAATTCTTACAACATCGATAGTTGAATCTGCACGAAGAGTTAGAGAGTTGTTTTTGGCATCATTTACTTTAACGAGTTCTTTTTGGTCGGCAATACTTAAATGCTGGTGATAAGAAAACACAGGTGTAACTATCTCTTCAAAGCCATTTTCACATAAAATATCACTTGCAATATTCTCTATCTTTCTTTTTACTTTGGCAGCTTTACCAAAATATAATCTTGTGCCATGTGGAATCTCGTGCTCAAATATCATTTATCTTTCTACCTTTGCTACCCTAAAAAAAATTTCATTAAAAACTTTGTTAGCTGTCCCATCATACTCTCTGCGCCCAAGCTTAGAGAGAGCTAACTCAACTGAGTTTACAACCCAAGCCATTTCATAAGTTGGGATGAGACCCATTTGGTTTATACGAAAAATTTTGCCGTTAAGATGGTCTTGTCCGCCTGCAACATTAACTTCAAAATCTTTTGCTAAAATTTTTCTAATCTCTGAAGCATTTTCATCATCAATCGTAGACATTGATCTAGCAGGAGTTTTTGGGTATATATGCAAGCCAATCGCTTGAAGTGCAGCATTAACAGCCTTCGCTCTAAGCTCTGTCTCAGCGTACAACTTCTCTAAACCACCATTTTTTTCTATAGTTTCTAAAATCTCTAAAAGACCTATAGTTAAAGTTGTTGCCGCAGTCCATGCAGTCGTATTTTTTCTTTGATTTTTTATCTCTGTAGCAAGATTAAAATAGTAACCTTTCCCAGCTCCAATTTTTTCTATTGACTTGTTACTAAGCCCTAAAATAGAGAGTCCTGGAGGAAGCATAAGTGCTTTTTGGCTTCCTGCGATTAGGCAGTCTATATTGGTAATATCAATCTTTTCAACACCAACTGCAGTAATACCATCGGCTATAATCATAATATTTGGATTAATCTCTTTGAGCGCTTTTGCAATCGCTTCAACCGGATGACGAAGTCCTCCTGCCGATTCGCTGATTTGAACTGCAACTGCATCTATATCAGGATTGTTTTTCACTGCTTCAATTATATCTTCAACTGACACAGGAGTATCCCATTCATTCTTTATTTCGACATTTCCAAGTCCATGCGCTATTGCTATTTTTCCAAAACGCTCACCGAATTTTCCGGAGTTAACATTTAAGAGTGTGTTGTGGCACAAATTTGTCACAGCTGATTCCATAGCCCCCGTTCCGCTAGAACTAAGCATTACAACTTCATCACTCTTAAAAAGGTTAAAAAGATGCTTTCTTGTTTTGGCAAAAATAGCTTCAAATTCAGGGGTACGATGGTGCATTGTTTCATCACTCATTGCGTTTCGAACATTTTGTGGGACTGGAGTTGGTCCAGGAGTAAAAAGTAGCATAAAAATAAATCCTGCGATATTAATATAATTTAAAACTTGATATTGTATCTAAATAACTTAAATCCTCTCTTTTGTGTGCTAAAATCACACCCTAAATTATAGGAGAAGATATGACAATTTTTGACTCGGTTATTTTAGGAATCATTGAAGGTTTCACAGAATTTTTACCTATATCCTCAACTGGGCATCTCATAGTTGCAAGCGAATTTTTAGGAATAAACCAAAACAGTGTAACAAAAGCTTATGAGGTAATCATCCAGTTTGCAGCCATTTTTGCGGTTGTTTTTAACTACAGAGATAAATTTTGTATCGACAAAATTTCTTTATGGGCTAAAGTCTTTTTAGCATTTTTGCCTATCGCTATTGTCGGATTTATTTTTTCACACCAAATCAAAGAACTCTTCACTATTCAAATCGTTGCTATTATGTTTATAGTTGGCGGTATTATATTTTTAGCGGTAGAGAAATTTTTTATACCCAATGAAACTCACCTTATTGATGATGTAGAAGAGGTAACTACAAAGCAAGCCTTATTTATTGGTTTGGCTCAAGTTTTTGCACTTATTCCCGGAACAAGCAGAGCGGGTTCTACCATTATAAGTGCTTTGCTTGTAGGACTTAGCAGAAAAGCGAGTGCTGAGTTTAGTTTTTTACTTGCTTTTCCGGTTATGAGTGCGGTAACCGCTTACGATTTACTCAAACATTACCATGAGTTTAGTGATGCCAACTTAGTAACATTAGGAGTAGGTTTTATAGTCTCATTTGTTGTGGCATATTTTACGATTAAGCTATTTTTAGTTTTTTTAGAGAAGTTTACATTCGTAGCTTTTGGCATCTATAGAATACTTTTTGGAGCTATCTTGTTAATATTTTTTAATTAATGGAATACTTTTTGCTGATTCTCTAACCAGTTAAAGGAGATATTATGCGAACTATTTATTTGTACAACTCTAGATTGCTCATTTTTTTAAATACTCTAGAGGACTCTTTTTACAATCTAAGTCGTAAATTTTTGTAAAAATATTATAAAGTTTGCAAAATAATCTTTGCAAGCTTTAGTGCTTTTGCTCTATGCGATAGTTCACGTTTAACACTCTCTTGCAACTCACCTAAAGTTTGATTATGTCCCTCAGGAATAAACATCGGGTCATATCCAAAACCACCCTCGCCTACAACCTTTGTTACAGCCGTTCCATACATCCAGCCATGAACACAAAACTCACTGTTACTTGTTACTAGTGCCACTGCGGCTGTATAGTGAGCAGACGAACTCTCAACATTTTTTTCTTTTATGTCTTCTATCAATTTATACAAATTCTCTTTATCGTTGGCATTCACTCCGGCATGTCTTGCACTAAAAATACCTGGTTTCCCCTCTAAAACATCTACGCTAATGCCGCTGTCATCAGCCAAAACTACAATATTTTTAAGCTCTGTAGGCATCTTGTGTTTGAGCGCACGAAAAACAGCTCTTGCTTTGATGAGGGCATTCTCTTTAAAACTATCGCCGTCTTCTATAATTTCAAACTCATCTATAAGTTCACTATATGCAAGAACCTCGTAATCTTGACAGAGTTCTTTAATCTCTCTGACTTTACCTTTGTTCGATGTTGCTAAAACTATTTTCAAATTATTTTCCTTACACGTATCTTTAATTGACGCACTTAATATTCTATAAAGTTTGAATAAACATTTCTCTACTATAATTGCGGCATTATATAATAAAATCATCAAGGCAACACATGTTTAAAAAAGTTTTTCCACTATCTGCGATTCTTTCACTTAGATTTTTAGGTCTGTTTCTAGTTCTCCCGGTCATTTCTATTTATGCACTCTCTCTTGAAGGTGCTACTCCGCTTTTAGTCGGTGTAGTCGTCGGCGGTTATGCACTCACACAAGCTATTTTTCAAGTTCCCTTTGGAAGCATGAGCGACAAAATAGGTCGAAAGCCTACTCTTTTAGTCGGGCTAATCATCTTTTTAATAGGGTCAATTGTATGTGCTTATTCTACCGATATTTATACGCTTATGATTGGCAGATTCCTCCAAGGTGCCGGAGCAATCGGTTCAGTTATTACGGCTATGATTTCTGACTTGGTAGAAGAAGAAGTTCGTGGCAAAGCCATGGCTCTTATGGGTGGCTCGATTGCTATAAGTTTCGCGATTGCTATGGGTGTTGGACCGATAATCGGTGCTTCATACGGCGTCGATACACTCTTCATAATCACCGCTGTTCTCTCCATTTTAGCAATGTTAGTTCTTTTTACCAAAGTTCCGACGCCACCAAGAATAAAACACATCTATCACGCATCATCAAAAACATCAGACATAGTAAAAGACCCAAATCTTTTAAATATGATTATTATAAATGCAATGCAAAAGGGTTTAATGACGGTTGCATTTGTACTTATTCCAATTATTTTAACAAGCGCTGATTTTGGCTGGGAAAAAGCAGACCTTTATAAAGCTTATCTGCCGGCTATGATTCTTGGTCTTCTTGCTATGGGGCCCGCTGTAGTTTTTGGCGAAAAGAAAAATAAGCCAAAAGAGATTTTTCTTCTCTCTATTATTCTTTTTATCGGAGCTTTTCTAATTATGGGACTGACAAATTCTGCTAACATATTTGTTGTTGGCGTTGCAATGTTCTTTGTAGCCTTTAACATGATGGAACCTCTTGTTCAGTCGATGATAAGTAAATTTGCAAAAGTACATCAAAAAGGTGCGGCACTTGGTATTTCAAATTCAGTTGCCTATTTTGCTACATTTTTAGGCGGTACCTTAGCCGGTCTATTTTTAGAGTTTAGTGATAGAACCAGTATTGGGCTGGGCGTTGCCGTGATAGCAACTGCGTGGTTACTCTGGACATTAAAGTTACATAATCCAACGAAATACTCTCATCTTTATATTTCACGCTCTGATGTTGACACGAATAAACTAAGTGCCTTAGAGAGTGAACATATTGCCGAATGGTATATAAATGAAACTGAAAATTTAGTTGTTGTAAAATATGTTACTGGGGCAATTGAAGAAGAAGAGCTAAAAGCTAAAATTTCTAAGTAAGGTATTTATTTCCACATGCCGATATAAATCTTGGCATGTGCAAACTTCTCTTCTTTATCCACACTTAATCCACACTTTATTTTCCTATACTTTAAGATTTACTACATTAAAGGGTTAGTGATGAATGACATTATCAGACAAAATATCAAACAAGCTGAAGATGACTTCTCTTTTTGTTGCAATATAAATCACACTCAAAACTATACCGACATAGATAAGCATATAGATGCAATTATTACCCTATTTTCCTATGCCCTGCACTCAAAATTAAAAGTTAAAGAGCTGATATTTATGTTAGAAGATTTACCAAAAGAGTATGAGTTATACAAAACTTTAATAGGTTCTTATAAAAATTTAGTTGATGATGAAAATATGATTGCTAAAAAATATGGAGTTATTTACCTGAAATATTTGAGTGAACTTAATAAGGGAAGAGAAAATGAAGATGAAATCATAAGAGAAATCATCTTCAAATGCGAAAATATTAAATAGCTTACTTGTTTGGAATTATGTACATATTGAAGTAGCGACCCTCAAAACGAGGAGGTTTGTCCATTGTACCTAAGTCTTCAACCATAGGCCAAACTCTTAAAAGAACATCACGACCGGCTTCAGGGTGAGCCATTTCACGCCCTCTTAAAAAAACACGAAACTTTACATGTTTGCCTTCAGTCAAAAATTCTCTTGCATGCTTCACTTTATAAGCTATATCATTTTCAGCTATTTTAACAGAGAGTTTAATCTCTTTAACATCTATTTTAGTCTGATTTTTTCTTTGTTCTTTGAGTTTTTTCTCTTCTTGGTATCTATATTTACCATAATCCATAATCTTTGCAACAGGCGGTTTTGCATCTGGAGCGATTAGAACTAAATCTAAGCCCATTGCATTTGCTTTTTCCATAGCTTCATCAGTAGAAATAATTCCTAACGACTCGCCTCCGTCTACATTACATCTTACCTCTGTTGCGCGAATGTCATCATTCATTATTACGCGATCTTTTTTGTTCAAAAATTTACCTCATTTACCTTAGTTTGTATAAGCGTTAAGAAATCCTCTTCGCTTAGATTGTATTGCTCTCTTGTTCTTCTATCTCTAATTGCTACTGTCTTGTTTTTTATCTCATCATCACCAATAACTACTATCATCGGAACCCTAGTCTTTTCTGCATTCCTTATTCTCTTATTTAGAGAATCATTTTTTGCATATATTTCACTATCGGCATTTATGTCAATAAGTTTATCTGATAATTCCTTAGCGTAATCTTTATGCGTTTCAGCAACAGGAACAATCGCTACTTGTGTAGGGGCTATAAACATTGGAAATTCTCCGGCATAATGCTCAGTTAAAATTCCTATAAAACGCTCAAATGACCCAAGTATTGCTCTGTGAATCATAACCGGCTGAATTTTTTCGTTATTTTCGCCGTTGTACTCAAGCTCAAATCTAGCTGGTAAATTAAAGTCTAGCTGAATTGTTCCACACTGCCATTCACGCC
Source organism: Helicobacteraceae bacterium CG2_30_36_10 (assembly GCA_001873135.1). Classification (GTDB taxonomy): domain Bacteria; phylum Campylobacterota; class Campylobacteria; order Campylobacterales; family Sulfurimonadaceae; genus Sulfurimonas. Next base: position 3,675 of record MNYP01000042.1, on the reverse strand, counting down.
CGATTGCATCAGTGATCTTGATGTCGATTTTTGGACCGTAAAAAGCTCCGCCACCCTCGTCTATTTCATACGCTAGATTGTTTTTATCCATAGCATTTTTAAGTGCCTGAGTTGAGATTTCCCAAACTTCATCACTACCAACCGCCTTTTCAGGTTTAGTTGAAATCATCATTTTGTAGTCAAATTCGAAAGTTGACATTATTTTATCAACAAAATCAACAACTTCAATAATCTGCTCTTCAATCTGCTCTGTTGTACAAAAAATGTGTGCATCATCCTGAGTAAATTCACGAACACGGAAAAGCCCGTGAAGTGCACCTGTCATCTCATGGCGATGAACAACTCCATATTCATAGTATTTAATAGGAAGGTCTCGGTAAGAATGAAGTTCATTTTCATAAACCTTAATATGCCCAACACAGTTCATTGGTTTTACGCCAAACTCAAGCTCATCGATGTTTGTAAAGTACATATTTTCGCCGTAGTTTTCGTAATGCCCTGATGTTTTCCATAAATCACTTCTCAACATTTCAGGTCCACGGACCGGCTCATAACCGCGTTTTCGATGAGCTTTGTGAAGAAGCGACTCTAATCTTGCACGAAGCCTTCCTCCGGCTGGTAACCAGATAGGAAAACCAGCTCCAACCTCTTCACGGAAAGTGAAAAGCTTCATCTCGTTTCCAAGTTTTCTGTGGTCACGTTTTTCAGCTTCAGCCATTTGGTCTAAATAGGCTTTAAGTGCCTCTTTATCTGCAAAAGCTATGCCATAAATACGAGTAAGCATCTCATTTTTAGAATCACCGCCCAAATAAGCACCGGCTATTTTAGTAAGCTTAAAATATCTGATGAGCCCGATATTAGGTAAATGCGGTCCACGGCAAAGGTCTTCAAATTCGCCTTGCTTATAAACAGAAACTCTCTCATCTGTAATACGCTCCATTACAGCTAACTTTAAATGGTCGTCTTTAAACTTCTCTTTTGCTTCATCTATACTAATAGAGTATTTTTCTATCTCATATTTTTTCTTTGCAAAAGAAAGCATTTCCTTTTCAATTGTTTTAAGATCTGCCTCTCCAATCTCTTCTTTTGTCTTAAAGTCATAGTAAAAGCCCTCTTTTACAGTCGGTCCTACATAAAACTCTGCGTCAGGATAAAGTGACTTTATAGCTTGTGCCATAAGGTGTGCTGCAGAATGACGAAGCACTTCTAAAGATTCGTGCGAGTTATCAAGATGAATCTGCTCACCTTCAAAGCCCAGTTCTCTTGCTGTTTGTAAATCAATTATTTCATCATTATGTTTTATTGCTATTGCATTCAATGTCTATATTCCTATATTTATTTATGGTTGGCATGTGGAAAGTTCCACATGCCAAGAGTTGTTAAAGTTCAGTTTTTAGAACTGCGCCGTTTGAAGCATTGGACACCAACAAAGCGTAACGCTTAAGCCACTTAGATTTAACCTCATTTTTATGGGGTTTCCAAGCTGCTCTTCGTTTCGCAAGTACCGCTTCATCGACATTAAGTTGTAAAAGATGTGCATCAGTATCTAACTCAATCTCATCGCCATCTTCAACAAGAGCAATAAGTCCACCTTCAGCTGCCTCAGGAGAAACATGACCGATAGAGGCACCACGTGTTGCACCGGAAAAACGTCCGTCAGTGATAAGCGCTACACTCTCACCAAGCCCCATTCCCATAATAAGTGAAGTGGGGGCAAGCATCTCTTGCATACCCGGACCGCCTTTTGGACCTTCATAACGAATAACTACAACATCGCCCGCTTTTACTTTATGAGCCATAATGCCCGCTAGTGCCAGCTGCTGAGAGTTAAAACAAATCGCTTTGCCTTTAAACTGTCTCATATCTCCCATTATACCTGCTGTTTTTACAACCGCACCCTCAGCTGCTAGATTTCCAAAAAGAATAGACAACCCGCCCACTTGAGAGTAAGCATTTTCATTTGTATGAATGATTGTCTCATCTAAAATCTTAGCATCTGCTATTCTCTCGCCAAGCGTTTCACCCGTAATCATTAAGCTATCAGTATGCAAGAGTCCACCCCGACGGCTTATCTCTTTCATAACGGCATTTACTCCACCGGCTTTGTCTATATCGTCCATGTGAATAGTGGTTAGAGATGGAGATATCTTGGCAATATGCGCTACTTTGTCGGCTATTTCATTGATTCTCTCAATCGGAAAATCAACTTCTGACTCTTTGGCAATGGCTAAGAGATGTAAAACAGTATTTGAACTTCCGCCCATTGCCATATCTACAACAAAAGCATTATGAATCGCTTTTTCATTCAAGATATTACGCATATTATATTTAGGGTCTTCTAATTTAGCAAGCTCAACAACTCTTTTAGCCGCTTTTTTAACAAGTGCAATTCTCTCAGGTGTCATAGCCAAAATAGTTCCATTTCCAGGAAGTGCAATCCCCATCGCTTCACATAGAGTGTTCATAGAGTTTGCCGTAAACATACCCGAACAGCTTCCACCGCTTGGACACGCTTCACACTCGATTTCATAAAGTTCTTTGTCTGTCATCTTACCTTCAGCATGTTGTCCGACAGCTTCAAATGCAGTTGCAAGGTCTATCGGCGTGCCATCTTTTTTATGCCCTGCAGCCATCGGACCGCCAGAGACAAAAATGGTCGGAACATTAACACGCAGTGCTCCCATAATCATACCCGGAACAATTTTGTCACAGTTAGGAATACAAATCATAGCGTCAAGCTTATGTGCGTTCATAACAGTCTCTATAGAATCTGCAATAATCTCACGAGAAGGCAAAGAGTAAAGCATACCGTCATGCCCCATTGTAATCCCATCATCAACACCGATAGTGTTAAAAACAAATGGAACTCCTCCAGCCGCACGTATGGCCTCTTTAACTATTTCTCCATACTCATACAAGAAAAAATGCCCAGGAATAATGTCAATATAACTATTTGCTATTCCAATAAACGGTTTGTCAAAATCTTCATCTTTTAGTCCGGTTGCTCTTAACAACGAACGATGAGGGGCTTTGTCAAACCCTTTTTTTATAATATCACTTCTCATAAACACTCCTTAATTTATTTCATAAATGAAGGGAACCTCCATCTTATTTATAACAGTGTCGGAAGTCAATACACTTTTTCTTTAGAAAAAGGTACTATTGGGATTTAGTCCCAGAAATTCCGCCACCTACGTTAACACTGAGTTTCCTTCGGCAGGAAGCCAAAAATTCATTATTTATTCAATTATAAATGCGATTATATCATTTTTTTTAAATTTTCGGTTAAAAGCTCTTTACAAATGAAAATAATGTGGCTATAATTCCGCTCACTTAAAAAATAAGTGTGTCAAAAACTGCGGGAATAGCTCAGTGGTAGAGCACAACCTTGCCAAGGTTGGGGTCGCGAGTTCGAACCTCGTTTCCCGCTCCATTTAAAATTATAAATTGTTGAAAGACACCCAATGCCCGGGTGGCGAAATCGGTAGACGCAGGGGACTTAAAATCCCCCGGTAGTAATACTGTGCCGGTTCAAGTCCGGCCTCGGGCACCATTGGAAAAATTGATTGACTGGTGCCATCGCCAAGTGGTAAGGCCGCAGCCTGCAAAGCTGCTATCCCCAGTTCAAATCTGGGTGGCACCTCCAATTTTATAATAAATTATCATTACAACAAA
>MNYP01000103.1:0-11903 GCA_001873135.1 Helicobacteraceae bacterium CG2_30_36_10 | reverse complement strand
ATATAAACTTAGGATCTTCTATGACACATGTAATGAATCAGAAAGATTTTTTTTCGGATTATTCGGATCAAAATCATGAGGCTAAATACAAAATAATAGATTTATTTGCTGGAATTGGTGGAATTCGAACGGGGTTTGTAAAAGCTTTTAAAAATACTTGTCAGGTTGTTTTTTCTTCAGAAATAGATGAAAATGCTAAAAAAACATATTATCATAATTATCATGAAGTGCCATTTGGTGATATAACGAAAATAGATGAAAGAGATATTCCTGCACATGACATAGTGCTAGCAGGTTTTCCTTGTCAAGCGTTTAGTGTGGCTGGTTACAGAAAAGGTTTTGAAGATACAAGAGGTACACTATTTTTTGATGTAGCTAGAATTATAAAATTCCATAAGCCAAAAGTTGTTTTTTTAGAAAATGTAAAAGGTTTTGTTGGGCATGATAATGGCAACACATTTAAAATTGTGAAAAAAACATTGAAAGACCTGGGTTATAAAGTACACTGCGAGGTGTTAAATACTAAAGATTATGGAATACCTCAAAATAGAGAACGCATATATATAGTGGCTTTTTTAGATAATGAGGTAAATTTTAACTTTCCTAAAAAAGAAGAACTTAAAACAAGTATACATGATTTTTTAGAAGTTGATGTGGAAAAATCATTTTATTATAACGACAAGCCTTTGTATGAGAAGTTAAAAAATGATGTTAAAAATCGAAATACTGTATACCAGTGGCGACGACAGTATGTGAGAGAAAATAAAAATAATGTTTGTCCAACTCTTACAGCAAATATGGGCACAGGTGGGCATAATGTACCTATTATTACAGATGACAAAGGGATAAGAAAGTTAACTCCAAATGAATGTATTAAGTTTCAAGGTTTTGATGAAAATTTTAAGTTCCCAAAGGGCTTAGCATTGTCGCACCAGTATAAACAAGCAGGCAATTCAGTGACTGTAAAAGTTATACAAAAGATTGCTCAGGAAATTAAAAATGTTTTATAGCAACCAAAACAAAGATACAATAAAACTTTATGAAGAGAATTTAAAAATAATAGGAAGCCTGTCGAATTTATTTTCCGATGCAAGAGCGCCTTATTTATATTATAGAATTGCGGAAAAAATATTTTGTAATTCATTTCATGCAAATGATTTATCTCGCGGAGATGTTGCATTAGATGCAAGCAAAAGTGGGCTTGGGATAGGATTGAAAACTTTTTTAAATTCTAACGAAAGAAGTTTTCAAAAAGTAGCAGAATTTAATAAAGACAGAGGTCTGTATGAAAATGAGTCAGCAAAAAATACTATTAAGATTATTTCTGAGTTAAGGAATAAGAGAATTAATTTTGCTGAAAAACTTTATGGAATAAACAAATCAATTTACCATTGTGTAGTTCGCGATGAAAATTTTTTTAAAATTCATGAAGAAGATATGCACTATATAGATATTAAGAATATTTCAGAAGTAAGTAAAAAGAAAAATATAATCACGTTTAATGATTTAATAAATGAGTATTCTTTCAATGTGTCCAAAAGTACATTAACTAAAAGATTTGTAACAAATACGAGTTTGTATGGTTTTAATGTTGAAGTATTAGCAAATCCATTAGATGATTTAAGAATTTGTCTTTTAAAAAATGAACCAATTTATGAGACAGATTCAAGAATAATTGATACCATTTTTTTACCATTATACGGCAAAAACAAGATTGTATATCCTAGAAGTGGGCTAAATCAATGGAATGCTAATGGTAGACAAAGAGATATAAATGAAGTATATATTCCTGTTCCTGCAACGGTGCATAAAAATAAACCTAATTTTTTCCCAAATAGGGATACTCCTTTTGATTTGAAATTACCGAATGGCGATATATTGCAGGCTAAACTATGTCAATCGGGTGCAAAAGCACTCATGTCATACTCAAATAAAGAATTAGGAAAATGGATTCTTAGAGATGTTCTTTCTCTATCTGAGGGTGAAATTTTAACATATAAAACTTTGCAAGCCTTAGGCATTGATTCTGTTAGAATAGACAAAATTAATGAAAGCCTTTATGAAATAAACTTTGCTTCAATTGATAGTTTTGAAAACTATTATATAGACTAAATTATTTAAGTGACTTCAACTCTTATCGGGCAAATTGATAAAATTCTTTTTGAAGATGAAGGATTTTTTATAGCTGTTTTAAAGAGTGGTGAGAAAATTAGTGGTACTTACTATGAGAGTGATGTTGCCAACCTAAAGGGCTCTGCTATAACGCTTAAGGGCGTTTTTGAGGAGCATAAAAAATATGGTAAAACTTTCAAATTTGACACTCTTAAGGTAAACCAAAATCAGCTCTTTTTCTTTTTAAACAAAATCATCAAAGGCTTTACGAAAAAACTCTCAGCTGAGCTAATCGAGCAGTTTGGGGCTGAAGAGTTGGTTCGTATTTTAGACAATGATATAGAGCGGCTTTTGGAGTTTAATGGCATCAAAGAGAAGCGTCTCAAAAAAATCCAAGATTCTTGGAAGGCTTTTCGTTCTATGCGAGAGCTTGGCGAGTTTTTGAGCCCTTATGATGTCTCTCCCGTGCTTCTTACAACTATTGCAACTGCTATGAAAGATGTTGACGAGCCTTGTGCTAAGATTAAAAACAACCCCTATATTTTAACTTCTATAAATTCCATTGGCTTCAAGCGTGCCGACGAGTTAGCTCTTAAAATGGGTGTTGAAAAAGAAAATGAGGGGCGAATTAGTTCTGCTATGGATTACGTGCTTTTAAACTATTGTGAGCAGCAGGGAAACAGTTGTGTGGCAAAAGAGCTGCTTTTTTCAGGGCTTAATGAGCTTTTAGGTTTTAGTGGTAAAAACCATCTTTATGAGGCGGCGCTTATTGAACGAGTGGCGGAGCAAAGCATAGTTATTATGAAAAATGACAGAGTTTCACCGGCTAGACTTTATGATGCAGAAAAATTTTTGTACGACACTTTTAAGGCAAGAGCCAGCCTTGACAGCGGCGGTTTTGTCAAAGATTTAGATGCATTCTTGGCATGTGGAAATCTTAACCTGGGAGAGCAGCAAAAAGAGGCGGTACAAAAGATAAACAGCGGAGCCTCTTTGCTTTTTTTAGTCGGTTATGCAGGAACCGGAAAAAGTACAACCTCAAGAACCATCCTTGATTTACTCAACACCCGTTACGAAAAACAGGAGATTATGACTTGTGCTCTCAGCGGTATAGCTTCGCAGCGAATTGCCGATACGACTGGTTATGAGAGTGCTACAATACAGTCGCTTTTGGTAAAGCATGAAAGCCGCGATACTTTTCCCTATTCAGTTGTGCTTATTGATGAAGCCTCGATGATTAACTCCTCTCTTTTTGCACGGTTCTTGGCAAAAATCAACAAAAATGCCATCCTTATCATAGTCGGAGATGATGCCCAGCTTCCTCCCATAGGTGCGGGAAATGTTTTAAGCGACGCGCTAACTTTAGAGATAGGTCCCATCGTAAAACTGACAAAAATTTACAGACAAAGTGAAGAGCAAGCGATAAAACTCATAGCAAATGAGATACGAGTTGGGAATATTCCAGAGTATAAAAAGTCTTATGAAGATTTTGAGTTTATTGATGTAGGTATTGAGAATTATTATTCGCTGAAAAATCAGCTCTCTAAAACAGAGCTTCAAGAGCTAAGAGAGGAGAACTCAAAAGCCATAGTTTCAGAGATTTTGTATAAGGTAATCGAGAGCATCGATAAGGCAAGGTACAGACTTAAAAACAAAGAGATAAAAGAGTATCTCAACTATTTTCAAGTTATAACTCCTATGAAAGGGGGTACTTTGGGCTCAAACAATCTTAATATTGTTTTGCAAGAGTACTTCAATCCAAACCCTAAAAAGTGTGTGAAAAAAGGTGGTACAGAGTTTAGGCTTATGGACAAAGTTGTACATACGAAAAATGAGAATATGACTTCATGGAGCGGAGATGGCTTTAAGCTAGGTGAAGATTCTGCGCAAAGAAGAATTTTTAACGGCATGAGCGGCCTGCTTTTTAAGATAGAAGAGGAAGATGAACAGGCGTTCGTTTTTTACCCAAATGAAGATATTGTAGTTGTTTACGAGTTTGAAGAGTTAAAATCTCACCTTATGTTGTCGTATGCGCTGACTATCCATAAAGTGCAGGGCATGGAGTACGATATAGTCGTCATTCCTATGAGTTTTACCCACTACATAATGCACAATACCAAACTTATTTATACCGCCATTACAAGAGCAAAACATAAATGTATTCTCATCGGTGAGAGCGGAGCTTTTGAGAGTGCATGTAAAAAATTTGAAGCAACACGTAGAGATACCGTGTTGTTGGAGCTATAGAAATTTTAATTTATTCTAGTGAGCCCAACACGTCCCTCGCCCGCTGCTTTTTTCGAGTTTGCCTGATAAAAATGCTTTTATAGAGAGTTCTACGGTTGTACTCTCACTGTTAAATACAAGTCAAGTTGAGTCTTTGCAAAAATCATTGTGTGTCACTTTGCATGGCTATTTCCCTCTAGTGGACATATGTTTAGAATTATAACCGACATATTTTCATAAATAAAGTTAGTCTGAAAAATTCACTTTTGACAAAAGGAATTTTTATTATTGAAAAAGAGACAATTAGCGAAGATGAAGTCATCAATATATCTAAGGTAATTGTTTAAAATATCTATCTCTCTATCTCTTTTTCTAACTCTTCTGCCGTTTTTAAGTATTTTATATCAGTAATAGTTTGATTATCTAAGAGCACAAGTACTATTTTTTCACTATTTTCTTCTGTTTTATATGCAGCAGAGACCATTTCATTGTCAATGATTAAAATAGGGTGGTTAAAATCTTTCATCCCCGGCATAATAAACATACTTCTTATGAGAGAGGGTGCAGCACTCACATCTGCTACAAACTGAGTCTTGTTCTCCTTCAAATATGAATCAGCTTTAGTTGCAAAAAAGTCATTACATGTGTGGCCGTTCTCTTTTGAAAAGGCGAAGACAACTTTTTTTGTATCTGGATTGATGCCTTGCATATTTCCATTTTGGTCGTTTAGTTTAAGGTCTGCTAAGCTGTTTTTTACTACAAGTTTTGGCTCAACATTTTCATCTACAGTTGCATTTGAACTACACCCTATAAATAAAAGCAGTGTGAAAAGTCCTGTGAATATTTTTTTCATGATTTCTCCATAAGTAAATTTATGCAATCTTACTCAAGTGAACTCTTAAACATTAGGCAAGATAAATGTAACTATTAACATTAATAATTTTTAAAGCAAAGGAAATTAGAGTAAAATTGCACATAAAATTACGGCATGTGGAAATAGATTTTCATTGCACATGCCAAGCACGGAGAATTGTAATGGTAAAAGTTTCTGCTATTCAGATGCGTATGGGCGAAGATAAGGGCGAAAATGTTGCAAGAGCAGAGAAACTCGTACGAGAGGCGGCTACAGAGGGTGCACAAATTGTGCTTCTACCGGAACTTTTTGAGGGTCTCTATTTTTGTAAAGATATGGATAAAAAATATTTCTCATGGGCAACTTCACTCAAAGATAACAAACTTATAGAGCATTTTTCTCTTTTAGCCAAAGAGTTAGGGGTTGTTATCTTGGTAAGTTATTTTGAAAAAGCGGACAGTGAGTATTTTAACTCTCTGGTTGTTGTCGATGCAGATGGCACCATTATGGACAACTACCGCAAAACGCATATTCCAGACGGGGCAGGGTATGAAGAGAAGTTCTACTTTAAGCCCGGGGACACAGGCTTTAAAGTTTACGACACGGCATGTGGAAAAATCGGTGTAGGCATCTGCTGGGATCAGTGGTTTTGTGAAACGGCAAGAGCGTTAACCCTTATGGGCGCTGAGATTATCTTCTACCCTACCGCTATAGGCAGCGAACCTGAAATACATTTAGACTCAAAAGAGCATTGGCAAAGAGTTCAAATGGGTCATGCTGCGACAAATACAGTTCCTGTGGTAGTTGCAAACCGTTATGGCGAGGAAGTGGGTGAGAGTTGTTCTTTAAATTTTTACGGCTCTTCTTTTATAACCGACTATACGGGTGCGAAAATAGTTGAGGCTTCTAGAGATAAAGAAGAGATAATTTATGCCGAGTTTGATTTAGAAGATAACGCTAAACAAAGAGAGTATTGGGGATTAATTCGAGATAGAAGGCAAGAGTGCTACTCTGAACTTTGCAAATAAACCTATCCGAAAAGTTTCACTTTTTGTCTTGACTCCATACCGTTCTACCTTTATATGTTTTCTATATTTTAGCGTAAATCTTAAAAAAATTATTTAAGTTTTTTGCTTATCTTTTAAGCCTTTAAAATAAAGTATAATTATAACGATTGCAAATACTCCTTTTTGTTGTGGCAAACTTTTTATAGTAGCTCGTATAATTGGAATCAATATTGCTTTATTTTATAAAACAATTAAGGTAGGAACAATGAACATTGTATTACGCAATAATCTCATTCTTATCACTACACAATTTAAGACACTTAATGCGCAGTGGATGAGAGATTTCTTAAATCATCACACTAGAGGCATGCTTTTTTTAGCCAAGGCTGTTTTGGTATTTAAAAATGAGAGCTTAAAAGAAGAAAGAGAGACTTTTTTACGAGAACTGAGTGAATATTATGCCTCAAAACATGACTTTTCTCATGAGTTTTTTTTACGTTCTATGCTCAAATACTCAACGCAGCCTATTAAAATCGAATTGAACAAACTTCAAGAGGCTGAAGTAGTAAAAGTAAACCTTTATGCCTATGACAAAAATACGGTTTTAATAACACTAAAGCATCCAAACTCCTGGGTTTTAAACTACCTTCGTTCTCAGCTGGAAGTTTATGTTGAAAAAGGAACCGATATCTCTTTGGTTATAGATGTCTCAGACTATAAAGCAAAATCAAGACTTGAACGTGCTTTAAACAAGCGCCATATTTTGCACTATCAGGTGCAGTACACTTTTGACAACCATTTTGTTAGCAGACTCTATTCAGATTTTGCAAGTTTTAGTTTTGGTGATTTATGTAAGCGTCAAGACAATAATGAAAAAATACATCACTATACAGTTTTGGAGTGCCCAATAGGAGCAAGTCAGGATGCTTTGAAAAAGAGCTACAAAAAACTGACAAAAGTCTACCATCCAGACAAAATTTTTCACGAAAACCCTCATATGATTAAACACTACACACAGAAATTTCAGCTCTTACAAGAAGCATATACAGCTCTTCGAATAGTCTCTTAGTTAACTATAAAATCTTCAACAAGTTCATATTTTGTGCTTTTCTTTATAAGTGCTTTAAAATCTTCTGAGCTGTACAGTGCTAAATCTTTGCCTTGTTTGCTTAACAACTCTTTTGAGAAACCTCTTTTGGAAAAAAGTGCTATTTGCGTAGGTTTTATATCTAGCCTTGCACATTTATCTAAAATTTTAGTAAGTTCACTTTTATTTATTTTATGATTTGTCCATTTGCACTCACCCACATAAACTCTCTCATCATGTGTTATTGTCAAAATATCTATCTCTACATTTGCGTCCCAATAACTTCCAGAACTGATAATATAGGCATCTCTTAGATGGTAGTTGAGTAAAACTTCTGAGAGTTCTTCAAATACCAGACTTGTATAACTGTTACGTCTCTCTTGAAAGTTTTTTATTACATTTGTGTAGTTTTTAGCCTCTATCTCTTTTGTATATTTAGCAATAAAGTAAAACCAAAACCTGACAAATGGCTGGGTAAAAAGAACTTTATGAGAAATTCTATGTCTGGCAATCTCTTTTTTGAGTTTTGAGTTAGGGTTTAAACTTTTCGCCGGTTCTTCTCTTGAATATTCTATTTGAATTAAGCCTTTTTCTTGAAGAAAGTTGAGTGCCGAGCCGCCATTGGAGTTGTTCAAACCGGCTCTGTTAAAGGCTGAAAATATTCGTCTGTCTCCAACAGCTAAAGCACGCAGAAGTCTTTGGTTATTTTTTTCTCCAAGGGTAAGTTGCTCCATTTTCTCATGAATCAGCTCAAAATTTTCTAAGATAAGCTCTTTGATTAAAACTTCAACAGGCTTAGAGACGTCTACTTCCCAACCAAGACCGCCAAAAACAGAGAAGTACTCTATGAGTAGTTCCATATCATCAGGATAATTTCTAAAATAAAAAGAACGGAACTGGTCAATGAGTTTAAATCTAATCATGCATTTATTTTATCATAATAAATTTGCAATATTCATACAATAATGCACTACATTTCACTTCCCCATTTTAATGCATCTATTCCATACTTCTCTCGCAGGCTCTGTGTGTCGTCTGTCAGCTTTTTCATTTTTTGCTCCTCATGAAAACCTATAAGTGAGAGCTCTTTTTTGGAGTCTCTTGTAAAACTTGAGCAGTTTATACTCAGACGTATAACATGGAGGCGTCTTTGATTGTCCGCTTCGTTAAAAAGTGCAATACATAAAGAGTCAAACTTTTTTTCGGTGAAAATTTCGCAAAGGCTTATGTTTTTATGAGAGTTTTGATTCATTTCATAGCTTATGCTCAGGTGAAAAACCGTAGGGATCACTTTAAGTTTTAAGATAGCAAAACTAAGATGGCGGGCTAGGACATGTACTCTTCGTCTTAACTCTGCTCTGTCATGAAGCGCATCAAAGGTACGTGAGATGCCAATGGATTTTCTTTTAGAAGTGGTAACTATCGGAGCATCGCTGATACCGCTTACCCGTTTATATAAGTCTTTGGCATAAGGTCCCCAAGATTCAACCGTTTCTCTTCTTTTTTTTAAATCGCCAAGGGTGTGAATCTGAACCGATTGGAGTTTGGCTTGCATACTGCGACCGATACCTGCGAAATTTTCTACTTTTATGGGGTCGACAAATTTGTCTTGGTCATGGGCATAAATGGTTTTAGAGCCAAAAGGTTTGGCGTAAGTCGTGGCAAGTTTAGCAATATATCTTGTTTTTGCAGCGCCTATGGAGACGGGAATTTTGAGGGCTTTTTTTATCTCATGTCTGAGGTTGTCTATGAACTGCGGCACATCTTCATCCTCAATCCACCCCTCTAAATCGCCGTAAAATTCATCAATACTCGCTTGCTCGATAAGCGGAATTTTTGAAGCCAAAAACTCGTGAAGCGCATGTGAAAGCTCCTGATACAAAGACATATTTGGAGCTTTGATAATAAGATGAGGGCAAAGTCCAAGCGCCTCTTTAATGCTCATGGCAGTTTTTACGCCGTACGCTCTTGCCTCATAAGAAGAAGTCGTTAAAATACCACGCACACGACCGTCTTCATCTTTAAAAGCGTTAATATCGTCATCTTTTTCTTCATAAGCTTTATAAAAAGTAGGAACAAACGAGCCAGAGTTTTCAAAGTTTACACTCTGCTTTTTCGCATCTTTACTGAAAATCTTCGTATCACTCCGCCCACCGATAGCCACAGCTTTCCCCTCAAGAGAAGCATCAACTATGCGAGCAGCAGAGACAAAAAAGCAGTCGATATCTATGTGTATTTTCATACTAAGAGTGTACCCATTTCCACATGCCAAGCTCAAATATATTGCAAATTGAAAAGTTAAAGAGCTTGGCATCAAAGTTTGAAGCTTTAAGACGAAAAAGATATAATCGTTTTTAAATTATATAGAATGAGTATGGCATGAATATTCCTTACAAAACAAGACACAATACACTGATATTAACTTCAATTGTCTTAATAGTGGCATGGGCGGTTGTTTATCTATTTTTAAATTATGAACTAAATAACTCGCTAGATAGGCAGTTTCAGAAGGTTGCATCTTCTGCCAAAAATCTTTTTGAGACAAATCTTGAGCATGAAAAAAAAGAGATGCAACTTAGGCTTGAAGAGCTTGTAAACTCAGAGGGTTTGGCAAAAGCCGTTTCAAACAGAGATTATGAAAGCATAGCATCAATAGTCTTGTCGCCCTATAATAAACTAAAGCAGATTCAAGATTCTCTCAATATTCTTACCTTTCGCTCAAATGACGGCATAACACTTTTTCGGGCGCATTAACCTGAATATTTTGGTAATATGCTAAATAAAAAAAGAACTCTTATACTCGACACAAATACTCTGCAGCGACCATTTAGCGGTTTTGAAGTCGGCAATCTTGAGATGACATACCGCATAACTAAACCGATTTTTTATAATGATGTTTATGTGGGAAATGTTGAGCTTGGAATATCTCCCGATATTTTTTTAAAAAATTTAAGCTCCATATTTAAAACAGATATAGGTGTTGCGATAGACAAATCGCTGCTTGATATTATGTTAATCAAAAAAGGTATCGCAATAGATGAAAACTATATTTTTATTAAAGGTAGCGAACAATTAAAGAAGTATTTTCACTATAATCATAAGGAAAATATGGAGCTTTACAAAATAGATATGAGCATCACATTAGACAACCATCTTTCGCAGACGCTCGGTCATTTTGTTGTAGGCTATGATATGTCGGCAGTCGCAAAAAAAGACAGGGAGTTTATGCAGCGTCTATTTTTTATGCTTGTTGTAATTATGCTTACTTTGGGAGCTATTCATCACTTTGGTTTTAGCAAAATGCTTAATCACTTCTCAAAACAGGTTTATACCGACCACTTGACAGCTCTTTTAAGCAGGCATGCACTAAATGACAATCTGCTTTCTCTAAAAGACAAGGTGCTTCTTTTGAGTAATATAAAACAGTTTAGCCTTATTAACGAACTTTACGGCGTTGATGTGGGCAACGAGATACTTATTAAAGCCGCTGAAGCATTTGATGAGTTTGCCAAAAAATATAAGTTCGACGCATACAGAATATCTTCGGATGAGTTTGTTCTTCTTAAAGAAGAGGAGAATTTCGATGAGGACGAGTATTATAAAATCATAGAAGAGCTTCAGTCCAAAATAAACTCTCTTGAAATCTTTGTAGCAGGTGTTGATGAAGTTATTACCATTGAAGTATATTCGGGAATAGCCTTTAATGACAAGCATCCGCTTGAAGATGCTCAGATGGCAATTAATAAAGCCAAAAAACAGTCGTTGCCTTACCTGATGTATTCGCAGAAAGTTGATACAAAAGAGCACTCACAAAATATTATGAGAGTGAAGCGGTGCATAAAATATGCACTAGAACATAAAAACGTGATTCCTTTTTTTCAGCCTATAACAAACAGAGATGGGGAAATTATAAAATATGAAGCTTTAGTCAGAATAGTAGAGTTTGACGGCGGTGCAAAAAAGATTTTACCTCCGTGTGATTTTTTAGATATATCAATGAGTAGCGGTCTGTATATAAAAATAGCAAAAGAGATGTTGGTACAAAGCCTATCATTTTTTGCCCAGAGGAGTGAAAAGATATCAATAAACTTTTTGCCGAACGATTTTTTCAATCCATCAATTATGGATATCTTGGTTGAGCAGATTAAAAAGTTTGACTCTCCTAAGAGAGTGATTGTTGAGATAACCGAACAAGAGGGTGTAGAGAACTTTGATATGTTAAGAAAAGCTGCTGAAAAATTGCGGGAGATGGGTGTGCAAATTGCTATAGATGATTTTGGAAGTGGTTATGCAAACTACGCCCATGTGCTAGAGATAAAGCCTGATTATATAAAAATTGACGGCTCGCTTATACAAAATATACTAACCGAGAGCGATTCTAAGATACTGGTTAAAAGCATTGTGCGATTTGCAAAAGAGTTAAACATTACCACCGTAGCAGAGTTTGTTGAAAACGAAGAGATATTTGAACTACTCAAAGAGTACGGCGTGGATGAGTTTCAAGGGTACTATTTCGGACGCCCGAGTGATTTGATAAGCTAAACGCACGTTATTTGTGCTATGCACCAAGCTAGAGTTACATGTATTCCAACGCGGAGCATTGGAACGAGAGGAGACT
>MNYP01000004.1 GCA_001873135.1 Helicobacteraceae bacterium CG2_30_36_10 | reverse complement strand
ATGGCACTATTATTTAACTCACTTTCATGCAGGTAATGCATAGCTATAAAAAATGAGATATTTTTTGTTATTTCATAGGTATAATCTATATCTGCATAAGTAGCATTAGTTAGTTGAGTTATATTATAGTACCAGGCACTAAAGTTTACTACACTGCTATAAGTTACACCTCCAAACCATGTTCCCTCTTCTCCTGTTTTTACCCAAGGTTCATCAAGACCCGCATCAACACCTTGCCAATGTTGAAGATTACCCGCTGTAAAACTAAAGTCTGAAATATTATAAGTAGCTATATAAGCTTCAAATGTATTTTGAACCATTCTTATATCATCGCTGTCAGCCAATGGCGTATCAATAACTTGTCTGCCGCCGCGAAAATTTAAATCATCATAAACATAATTTATATAAGCTTCACTTACCTGCGTATAATTTCCAGCCAAAGAGGAGAGTTCATCGTTATTGCGGTCTGTATCTCCTGTTGCAAAACCTATATCTTGAGAAGTTGTAAATGCAAGAGCAGCGTTGAAACCGTTTAAAGAAGCCAGTTCATATTTCAACTGACCGCCCAGTGCGGTGGCATACGTATCTGTTGATGCATCTGCCTTTTGCTCATAACCTGCATACACAAATCTTATCTGAGCGCTCACTTTGCCATCAGTAAACATGCCTTTAAATTTATCTACAATTGAGACTTCTTTTTGTTGTATTTTACCAAAACTGTCAATCGCTTGTCTAACAGAAGTCAGTTGACTTTCCTGTTGTAGTTCTTCTTCAGCGTGTAGAATAGTTAAAATAAAGGCTAACAATAGACTTATTTTTATTGTTCTGTACATACTTACTTTGCTCCATCTTGTTTTGTCTCTAAAATGATAACCAGTATCATATATAGATACTTAATAAATTTAGACTTTAAACTGTTCCATTTTTTGATTTAAATTCTCTGTCATACTGTTTAAATATTCAGCTGCGGCTGCTATCTCTTCAACGCTTCGTGCATTTGAAGCAACAATTTCATTTGCACTGTTCATATCATGAGTCATATTGTTAACTAGCTTACCGGTACGCTCAAAATCTTGAACTGTTTTCTCAGTTGCACGAGTTGCTTCTTTCATCAATTTTAATGTATGCACTATTTTTACTTCTACCCCAGATGAGACATCAGCCAGTTCTTGAATATTTTTAGAATTTTTGTTCATCTGCTGGCTTGCATCCATAACTGATTGAACGATAACATTGATTGTTGCTTGTGTTTCAGTAAGACTTTTTTGTGTACGTTCAGCTAGTTTTCTTACCTCATCTGCAACCACTGCAAAACCTCGTCCATGTTCTCCGGCACGGGCAGCTTCTATCGCTGCATTAAGAGCTAAAAGATTTGTCTGATCTGCAATATCACTTATGACACTCAACACTTGCTTAACCTGCTCTGCTTCGACACTTAACTGATCAATTTTTATTGCCAAATCTGCTTCAACATTTGCAGTTTCTTGAACATCGCAAGTCAAACGTATCATATCTTTTGCTGCTTCATCTAAATTGTTATTTGCACGTATGCTATTGTCTCGAGTATTATTAGCATCAGTTATTGAGAGTTGTATCTCATCTGTTATATCGTTTGCCTTTTTAGTAGTTGTGTGGACTATCTTCATAACATCTTCTACTTTTTGACCGACCACAGTCGAAGTCGTGGACAATTCATTTGAAATTGATGCATTTTGTGTTAAAGATATTTTTGCCTCTTCAATAAAATCTTTTATTACATTAATAACGTTAGATACATTTTGAGCAATCATCGCTATTTCATTTTTACCCTCTAGTTTTACTTTAGTAGTAAAATCAAGATTTGACAAGAGTTTCAAATATTCATCTATAATTCTTATACTGCGAAGTGGCATATCAATTATTGCACCGGCAACTATAACTACAAAAAATAAAAATAATGAAGCTAATAAATTTTCAAATTTAAAATCAGACAATTCCTCTTCTATGGCTTTATTGTTTAAAGCTGTCTCTTTTTTATACTTCTCTACCCAAACTTCAAGTTTATTGCCAAGTTTTTCAGCAAAAGGGTCAAGTTCCAACATAAGAACGTTCCCTGTTTCTGGGCCATATTTAACATATTCATTTGCCATTTTTACGCCGATGTTATAATAGTTGTGCATGTTGATTTTAAAGTCTTTCAACTCTTTTGCCATTAGATCTTCCCCGAGTTGTGCATGTGCTTGTATAAGCCTCTAGATAACTATATCTGCCTTTTTATAGTATGTTTCAGCTTCGCTGAATCCATCGTCAAAACCCTCGGCGCCCCTTGTTGCAGAGACGTCTGTCAGCCACTGCTGTATCTGAATTACATCTAGCTGCAATTCTAAAAAATCCAATAGATTTGGCAACACCTCACTCTTTTGCTTTTGTGCCTTTTGTGATATTGTTTGTAGTCTAGTCTGACTCATAACAGTACCAACAACTAAAATAGCCAAAACTAAAGCTGTCGAAGAAACAAGAACATCTCTTATTTTAAAATTATTTAACCAATTCATTGATTTTCTTCCTTAATATAAAAAATTAATAGAAAATGATTATATACTTAATCGTCTTCTGTTGATATTAAGCTACAATTACACAAATAATTTAAAGGCAATGTATGAAATTTTTATGGTCTCCCTCCTCGCACTTTAACGCAGCAAATCTTTTTACCTTTGTAAACATTACAGCCGGTTTAACTGCTACTTATTTTATAACTCAGAACAATTTTTTTCTCGCTGTAATTTTGGCCTGGGTTGGCGGTGCTTTTGATATTTTTGACGGTAAAATCGCCAGGAAATACAAGTTGTCAAATGAATTTGGTGTTCAGCTAGACAGCTTTGCAGACTTTTTAAGTTTTGTGCTTGTTCCCGTCTTTTTAATCTTTACGGCGGTCTATTCAACATCACTCTCTGGCATGTGGATTATTCTTGCAGCAGTTGTAAGCATTTATTATGTAATTTCAGGGCTTAGAAGATTGATACACTTTAACCTTCACACAGATGCCGGCGAAGTTGCCAAGTATTTTACGGGAGTCCCTACTCCACTTGGAGCAATCTTGTTGTGGTTGGTTTATTTAGGTCATGCTTATGCGGTTTTACCTGCACTGGCAGTTGTAGTTCTTATGGCAATTATAGGTTGGAGTCTGAACTCTAATCTAAAAGTTCCGCATCCGTAGAACTCATGTTTGAAAAGTCTACAACCAAATTACGTCCACTCTCTTTAGCTATGTAGAGGGCTTTATCTGCATCTTTTAGTAACTCTTCAAATGACTTATGTTTATTGTTAAATTCTGCTACACCAAAGCTTGCACTTATTTTTATGCCATCTGGGTTTAGCCTTTGAATGTTTTTTCTGAGATTTTCAGCTTTTTCTTTGGCATCGGCTAACCCGCAATTATCAAGTAAAATCACAAACTCTTCTCCCCCGTATCTTGTCACGAAATCTTCATTTCGTTTAAACTTGTTAAAGAGACTTGCCACGGCAACTAAGACATTATCTCCGCATAAATGACCGTAGGTATCATTAATTGTTTTAAAATGGTCAAGGTCTAGCATTATCACACTAAGCTTGTCTTGAGTGCGCTGAGTTCTGGAAAATTTTCGTCCTCCCTCTTCATCCAAATGGCGTCGATTATATAAGCCGGTTAATTGATCATGAGAAGAGCTATAAAGAAGAGCATCTCTTTGTTTTTTAATAGTAATATGGGTTTTAATGCGAGCTTTTACAATAACAGGCCGAATAGGTTTTGTAATATAATCAACGGCTCCCTGCAAAAGCCCTTTTTCTTCTTCTTCTGTAGTATTGTAACTCGTTATAAAAATAACAGGTATATGCTGAGTTACTCTGCTGCTTTTGAGCCGTTTTAAGACTTCAAAGCCGTCCATACCCGGCATCTCAACGTCCAACAGTATAAGGTCCGCAACAGGGTTTTGAACAGCAAGTTCAATGGCTTTTGCCCCACTTTGAGCAACCTTTATCTGATAATCATCTTTTAATATCGCCGCCAAAACTTCAACATTTGATGAAACATCATCAACAATCAATATTACACTTTCATTTTGCATTTCTTGCCTTTGAATTTAATTGCAACAAACTATACCATTAGTCTACTTCTTTCTCTGTTAAAAACTATAATATTATTTACTGTTAACTGAGTATTTTCCGCTTCCAAGCAGAAATATCGCTATAGACAATACTAAATAAAAAAACGGAAGTTCAATAACCGGAGCGCCGTGCTCTCCTAAAGCGAAGAGTGAACCTCTGTAGGCTAAAAATATTGCCATCAACATATTGAGAGCTAAAAACACAGAGGCTACTCTTGCATAGAGTCCAAGGATTATAAAAATAGGCACAACAACTTCACCTATGTAAACCCCATAAGCTAAGAACTCCGGAAGTCCTGCATTGAGTGTCAATTGTTTGACACCGCTAATACCATGTATAATTTTTTCTATTCCATGAAAAAACATCATTATACCGACGCTTAGTCTTAACAATAGTTTTGCTATATCTGCACTTAAAAACATCTATTTCTCACCTTTTTTTCTAAATTTACAACTTCCGACACTTATCACTTTTGCATTAGCGACAGCTTCTTTTATATAAAGAAGTACACCTTTAGCATCGGCATCGCCAACTTCTTCTTCTATCATCCTAAGCAGGTCAACCTCTTTAGTGTCACTCCAGGTTTTTTCATAGCTGTATTGTGTTTGTATTATCATGCTAGAATGGTATCTAAAAAAAATAACTTTGGACTACATATAATGAAAGATATGCTAAAAAATTTCACGATACTTTATGTCGAGGATGAGGAGTCCGTCAGAAAAAGTGCAGTTGAATATCTGAGCAGAGTTGCCAAAGAGGTCTTAGAGGCCAAAGACGGCAAAGAAGCTATCGGCATGTGGAAAGAGTATAAACCCGATATTATCATTACAGATATTAACATGCCTAAACTCAATGGTTTAGATATGGCAAGTTACATCCGCTCTCACGACAAAGATGTTCAAATCATAGTAGTTACCGCTCATTCTGACACGGAGTATTTGCTAAAAGCAGTTGAGCTGCAACTTGTAAAGTATATTATAAAACCCATTACTAAAGACAAATTAGTAGCGGCGCTGCAAAAATCTATAGAGCTTATAGAAAATAAAAGCAAATTCAATTTGGCTTTATCTTCCACATGCCGATACAACGCTTATGAAAAAGTAATTTATAACGAGAACAAAAAGATGAAACTGACAAAAAATGAACTCCTCTTTTTAGACCTTTTAGCACACCATTATACAAGAGTCGTAAAATATGAAGAGATAGAAAATGCTATCTGGGCGTACGAGGGAATGAGCCAAGATGCTATCCGCTCACTTGTCCGCGGTCTTAGAAAAAAAGTGCCACAAAACACTATTGAAAATATCTCCGGAATAGGCTATAAATTACACACTATCAAAGAGTAATTGCTTTATATTTCTATCTTAAAACAGGCTCCGTCTTTAAAATTCGAAACACTCAGTTTGCCGTTTAAATGCTCTTGAATAATCATCTTAGACATATAAAGACCAATCCCTGTGCCGCTTTTATTGTCTTTTGTTGAAAAATAGGGTTCAAAAATTTTCTCTTGTATATTTTCATCAACTCCGCCCCCGTTGTCACAGATATCAACTGTGAGTTTATCATTGTGAGATCTGCAGACAATAGTGATTTTTGGATTTTTGATTTTATTTTGAACAAGCGCATCTTTTGCATTTTTTATAAGGTTGAGTATTACTTGAATAAATTCGTTTTTATATATATGTGTTAAATCTTTTCCGTGAAAAATAAGCTCTAACTTGATGTCGCTAATATCTAAAGAATTTTGTATCAATCCAACGCTGGTACGGATTACATCACTCACCGACACAAGCTCTTTTTCTTTGTCGGGTCTGAAATAATTTCTAAAATCATCAATCGTGACTGACATAAATTCCAGAAGTTCATTCGCCTCTTTTACCTTTGTATCAAGATACTCTTTTGTTAACTCCTTATACTCATATGATGATTCAATATTCATAATTACATAGGACATCTGGTTAAGCGGTTGTCTCCACTGATGGGCAATCATACTTAACATATCACCCATCTCAGCCATTTTTGACTGCTGAATCAGGAGTTTTTGCTTTTGGCTGTGAGCTTCAACTTCTTGAATAACCCTCTGCTCCAAAGATTCATTTAGTTTGACAAGTTCATCGGTGCTGGCTTGCACTTCTTCTTGATATTGATTAAATATTTTATTGATTTTTCTTGAGAGAAGGAGTGAAAGTATTACTACAAAAAAGACAATTGCTGCGGATGACTTAACTATAAACTTAAGTTCGTCATCTAACAGCTTCTCTAAATTTTCTTGTTTGTTTATCTCTTCTTTGCTTATTATAGAAGTGTCAAACCCATAAACAATATGCCAGTTCAGTGGCTTATAGTACTTGCTATAGTAGGAGTACCCGTCAATATTATCTTCGTGCCACATTGGCTCTTTTGGTAATGTATCACTGATTAAATCCAGTGAGTCACTCCCCAAAGTTTCTCTCATCCCCGAGGAGAGGAAAATTGCCTTTTTCCCGTCATATAATCCTATGAAGTCAACTTTATCTATTGGAATGCTTTGCAACATCTCAAGCAGAGAATTTTTCAGATCTTCTTCTCTTTGGATTACGTGAATACTTGAAGAGATATACCAATTAAATAATCCCAAATTTTTCACTAGAATTATCTCTTTTTTGCCGTTGGAATAAGCCCTGCTTTGGATAAAACCGGTATTGCTTTTTTTAGCAGTTTGTATCTCTTCTAAAATAATTGCTCTGCCATCCGCATCAGAATATGAAGCCAAATTTCTATTCTCTTGAGAACCGTTTGAAAACAAGAGAGAGTTAGCGTTAAAGTCCCTAACGGATATATAGTTTTTTTTCTCACTCCACTCCATGCTGCTAAGCGAATCAATTATCCTCTCTTTAATTTCTCTGTCTCTCTCTGAGGATTTATACTTTTCATAGATATATATCGCCGTATTGTAGGCAATGTCAACTCTTGAATGTAGCTCTTTTTTAATCTCTTCTTGGACTCTGTTATATCTATAATCAAAAAGTATGCTTAATTGGGATGTCCATATTTCACTCTTGTTTTTTTTAGCTTCAATATTCTCTTTCATTGAGCGTTCTTTTGCCGAGTTAAAATAGTTTGTAACCTTATCAAGGTAAAAAGTCGTGATAATAAAACTGGCAATCAGCACAAGAAAGAGTGGAACAATGACTATAATATAAGGTATAAGTTTAGTAGCTTTTATTTTCATTAGGTCTCCTCACTTTGCACAGGTAAAAGTTTTTTAGGCTTAACACCGAGTTCAATAATGTTTTCTGCGCGTTTTATAATATTTCCGTCGCCGGTTTTTAGTCTTTTCATAGATACACTATAAGAGAGTTGCGCCTTATCAAGATGCGAACCGATTTTCTGCAGTTCTTCTACAAACAAAACAAGCTTATCATACATTGCTTCAGCCTCAGCCGCAATTTTATTTGCGTGGTCCTGCTGTCTTTGGGTTCGCCAGATATGCTCTATTGTCCTTAAGGTAACAAGCAAAGTTGAGGGAGAGACTACTAAAATATTACTCTCATAGGCACGTTTAAAAAACTCTCCGTCCTCGCGCAGTGCCAATAAAAATGCACCTTCTATAGGCATAAACAGAAGTACATAATCAAGAGTATTTACCCCTAAAAGTTTCTCGTATTTCTTTTGGCTTAAACCTTTTATATGCCCGGAGATACTACTCAGATGCTCTTTAAGGGCTAGAGTCTTGGCATGTGGATTCTCTTCGCTCATAAAACGCTCATAGGCAACAAGAGAAACTTTGGAGTCTATAATGATATCTCTCTCTTGGGGCATGTGGATTACTACATCGGGACGATAGGTTTTACCCTCCTGCGATTTTAGCGTTGCCTGCGTTTCATATTCCATTCCAAGACGAAGACCGGACTCTTCTAGAATTCTCTGTAAAATTATCTCCCCCCAATTTCCCTGCGTCTTATTCTCACCTTTAAGCGCATTTGTCAGGTTGAGCGCATCTTGGGACAACTGAGCATTCATCTCTTTTAGTCTGAGTAACTCATCTTTTAAAAGATGTCTATCTTTTGACTCAACATTAAACTGCTCTTTAGACTGGGTAGAAAAATTTGTAATTTGCTCTCGAAAGGGTTTTAAAAGCATCTCAAACTGCTCTTTTTGGGTATGGTTAAACTGCTTAGATTTATCTTCGAAAATTTGGTTTGCCAACAGTGAGAACTGTTTTGAGAGCTCCTCTTTTGCATCTTGAAGTACAGTTAATTTAGCAGAAGAAGCTTTTATCTCTTCTTCATAACGGGTGTTAAGAATAGCATATTTTAGCTGCAACTCCTGTTTTTCACGCTCTGCTTGCATATGCCGAGTGTTTAACTCCTCATTTTGCAAAGCACCCCGTAAATGCAACTCTTTGTGTTTTAAAAATAAAACCAATAAAACCAATATAACAATAAAACTTCCCACAAGAAGCCCAAAATATAATTCCACATGCCAACCTGATATTTTATCTGTAGATTATACACTATAAGCGTTGGCTAAAGATTTAATATGACAAATTGCAAAGTCAAAGAGGTAAATATAGATACTATCTACCCATTATAAACTTAAATCATTTTAAATATACTGCCCTTTATTGTA
The DNA here is from genome assembly GCA_001873135.1 of Helicobacteraceae bacterium CG2_30_36_10. Classification (GTDB taxonomy): domain Bacteria; phylum Campylobacterota; class Campylobacteria; order Campylobacterales; family Sulfurimonadaceae; genus Sulfurimonas. Next base: position 3,414 of record MNYP01000004.1, on the reverse strand, counting down.
GACTAATGTTTACTTGGGTATAATTCGCTAAATATTTCTAGGAGAAGGTGCCTTTGCCCATTTGGCAAACTTGTATCATCTCCTTGGTAATTAAAGGATAATGATGCAAGAAAATGCACAAAAAAACACGCCTCCAGAAGAACAGTCAATCACATTCGATGATTTAAACCTCAAAAAAGAAATCCTCCAAGCAGTTAAATATGCCGGTTTCATAGTTCCAAGTCCTATTCAAGCGCAAGCTATTCCATTTGTATTAGCCGGTAGAGATATGGTAGCGCAAGCTCATACGGGTACAGGTAAAACTGCTGCCTTTGGTCTTCCTGCAATCTCAAACATGCACCTGAAAGGCGGCATTGAAATTTTAGTTATTACTCCGACTCGTGAGCTCGCTACTCAAGTTTCAGATGAACTTTTTAAATACGGCAGAAACTTAGGCGTAAAAACAGTAACTGTATACGGTGGTAGTTCATACCAACGTCAACTTGACCTTATAAACAGAGGTGCCAACATCGTTGTTGCAACTCCAGGTCGTCTATTAGACATTCTTAAAAGAAATATGGTTAAAGACTTTGCACCAAGCGTAGTTATCTTGGATGAAGCTGATGAGATGCTTGATATGGGATTTTTGGATGATATTAATGAAATATTTTCATACCTTCCGACAAGCCGTCAAACACTTCTTTTTAGTGCAACTATGCCTCAGCCTATCAAAACTCTAGCTTCTAGAATCCTTGATAATCCTGAGTTTATCTCTATCACCAAAGGTGAAACTACAAATACGGATATCGAGCAACTCTATTATGTAATTGAAGAGTCTGAAAGAGATGATGCAGTCATTCGTCTTTTGGATTCAGAAGAGACTAAAAAATCAATAGTATTTTGTAGAACAAAAAGCGAAGTTGACAGACTCTCAAACGTTCTTTCAAATGCAGGTTATTTAGCAAACGGTCTTCATGGGGACATGGAACAGCGCCAACGTGAAACAGTTATTAAGGGTTTCAAAACTAACTCCGTAAAAGTACTTGTTGCAACTGACGTTGCAGCTCGCGGTATACATGTTGACAATATTTCTCATGTATTTAACTACCATATTCCTTTTGACCCTGAGTCTTATGTTCACCGTATCGGTAGAACCGGACGTGCAGGTACAAAAGGTAAAGCCATTACACTTTTAACTCCACTGGAGTTTAAAGAACTCCAACGTATTAAACAAAAAGTCGGGACTTCTATGGGTCACGCTTATATTCCAAGTAAAAATGATTTAAGAAGCACTACTATTGCCAACCTTGTTAAAAAAGTTGAAGATCAACATATTTATGACGAAGCGCATAAAGTACTAGACCTTTTACGTTTAGATATAGATGAAGAGACAATGGCTTTTAAACTTATCTCAATGCTACTTGACCAACAAGAGATACAAGGACCAAACAATATCGGTATTCCTGCCGATAGAATGGATGCTATTTTAGCTCGTGCTGCACAAAGAGGCGGTGGCGGCGGTAATCGTGGCCGTGGCGGTTCTTCTCGTGGCAGAAGTGGCGGTGGCGGAAGTGGCGGCGGATACCGTGGGAGCAAACCATCAGGATCTAGTGATCGTAACCGAAGCGGTGGCGACCGCAGTCGTAGCGGCGGTGAGAGAAGTTCTTCAGGCGGTAGAAGCTCAGGCGGATACAGAGGCAACAAAGACTAATCAACTTCTAACTCTGGCATGTGGAAATTTATTTCCACATGCCAACAACTTCTTCAATTTACACAAAACTTTCATAAAAATTAGTTATAATTGTTAAAAAAAGAGTTCCTAATGATAATTTATGAAGACTTCTCAATATATATCGAAAAAGAGGAAAGTGAAATTCCTTGGCTTAAAATTTTTACAAAAGAGCCGTATAGAGAGCTTGGAGACGTACCTAAAGGTTTAAGAACTAAACTTTGGGAAACATATGATTTAGTTGAGTACGAAATGACACACTACTATCATCCAAAAAAAATCAATATGGCTTCATTTGCAAATATACTTCCAAGAGTACATATACACATTATGGCAAGATTTGAGAATGACAGTTACTTTCCAAACCCTGTGTGGGGAGAAAAGTTGAGAGAGAGTAGCTTAACTCTTCCAAGTGAAGAGGAGTTTTTGAAAAGAGTTTTTAACGCACTGACAAGTAAGCATAATTAAGTAGGCTCTTGGGAAGTATTACTCAGTTTAAAATTCACTATTTTGTTCTAGTTAAAGGCTGAATTTTATTTTATTAAGGAGTGCTCTTCTGTGCGTAACGAGAGAAAACTAAAGTCCAACGCAGAAATTGGACAAAAGAGTTATTTTAGTGGTGAAAATGGGACAAGGGCTGAACCCCATGTAAGACCCCCTCCAAAAGCATCTAGAAGCATAAGTTCACCATATTTCAGTTTTCCCTCTTCATAAATATCATTGATAGCCATCGGAATTGAAGCACCTGAAGTGTTACCAAATTTTGCAACCGTAAGCACGACTTGATCATCTTTAAATTTAAGTGCATCACCGACAGCTTTTATGATTCTAAGATTTGCTTGATGTGGAATAAAGTGTTTTACATCTGAGCTATCTATTTTATTTTCCTGCAAAATCTCAATAACATCTTTAGTAAGTGTACGAACTGCCACTTTAAAAGTTTCATTTCCTTTCATCTGCATAAAACAACCGGCAGCTTCTCTATCTAGTGAATCATGCATTGAGCCACTTCCCCCGTTTGGAGTCATAAGCAAATCTGCGAATGTACCATCTGCACCGGTATGAATATCAATAATTGCTTCTTCCTTGTTGTCAGTTGCACTAATAATCGCCGCTCCGGCACCATCGCCAAAAAGAATACACGTCCCTCTGTCGGTATAGTCTGTAATAGCAGATAGTTTTTCAGCGCCGATAATGAGTATATTTTTTTTCATGCCTGACTCAATGAAGGCTTTGGCGATAGAGAGAATATATACAAAACCTGTACATGCAGCAGAGATATCAAAAGCTGTTACATTAGCAAGTCCGAGCTTATTTGAAATGATTGTAGCAGTTGATGGCATACAGAAATAATCAGGAGAGATTGTTGCACAAATAATCATGTCTATCTCGCCTACGTCAACTCCACTTCTCTCAATAGCTTTTTTTGCAGCTTTCACACCCATATCGCTCGTAGTTTCATTTTTTGCTGAAATACGGCGCTCTTTTATTCCTGTTCTTTTGGTAATCCACTCATCAGAAGTATCTACCATTACAGCCAATTCGGCATTAGTTAATATTTTACTTGGAACATAAGCACCAATTGAACGAAAAGCTGCATAAGCCATTAAGATTCCTTTTGTTTTAGTATCTCAAGTCTTGATACAATATGTTCATTTACACCGGTATTTACATATGCAATTGCTTGATATATTGCATTTTCAATC
>MNYP01000025.1 GCA_001873135.1 Helicobacteraceae bacterium CG2_30_36_10 | reverse complement strand
CAATCAATGGATTGGTAGAAAAGAAATAAAGTATATCTTTTTAATACGCTAGCATAGCGGTGTTAGTATTTTTTAGATACAATTACTTTAATTTAAAATACGAAGGTTGAAATATGAAAAATGTAGTACTTGTGAGTGTTGTAATAGCACTTTTAGTTTTTAGTGGATGTAGTTCGAAGACTCCGGTTGTAGATGAGGTGGCAGTGCAATCTCAACCAACACAAGAAGTAGAAGCAGTTCAAACGGAAACAATAGCACAAGAAGATTCGTCTGTTTTAGGTGGAAATGGCATGGATAATTCAGATTCAAATGAAATGAACATGGCTAACTTAGAAAAAGAAATGTTATCTGTTTACTTTGAATTTGATAAGTTTGATATTAAATCGGATATGCAAACTAAAGTATCAACTGATGCAAACATAGCTAAAACAACTGCTAAAGCTTTTATGGTAAAATTAGAAGGTAATTGTGATGAGTGGGGAAGTGATGAATATAACTTTGCGCTTGGGTTAAAAAGGGCAAATGCTGTTAAAAACTCTTTAGTTGCTGAGGGCGTTGATGCGAATCGTATTACAATGGTTAGTTACGGTGAGAGTAATCCGGCATGTAGTGATAAAACTAAAGATTGTTGGGCTCAGAACCGTCGCGTAGATTTTAAACTTCTTCCATAATTTATGAATCGCACTCTGTTAGTTGTCCTTACCGCGATTATTGTGCCCTTCACTCTGTCCAGCGGCGAACCATCTGCGTTCGGTGCCGGCAATTTAAATAATCCCAAACCTTACGGCTTAACATCAAGTGAAGAGGTTATCCTTGAAAATAAACAAAATCTTCACAATGTAGTTGTAAAAAGTAATAATCAAGAAAATAAAGTTGATTCTATCAGAGATAGAATTGATGGCTTGCAAAATATTATTGAGGGTTTAGCTATTAAGTCTCAAGAAAATAAAATAAATTTTCAAAAATTGAGTCAAAAAAATAGTGAAGAGTTTGATAGAACCAATGAATATGTAAAAAGATTAACTGAAATAAGTCAAAAAAATTCACAAAGTATAGAAGAAGTGAAGTCACTTGTTGCAGAACTATCTTTGCAGGTTGATTCTATAAATACTACATATGTTACAAAGAAAGAATTTAATACAATTGTTGAGGATGTTAATAAGTTTAAAGATTTAGTCGCAAAAGAGCTGAAAAGTACTCCAACGCCTGCTGAATCTAAATTTAATGGCATGGATAACCCAGATATATACAATAAAGCAAAATTTTATTATGATAAAAAATATTATACTGACGCAATAGAGCATTATAGCTACTTAATAGATCAAAACTATAAGCCAGCAACTGCTCATTATATGATTGGGGAAATGAAGTACTATAGAAAGAACTATTCTGATGCTATAGCATATTTCAAAAAAAGTGCATCTTTATATTCAGATGCTTCATATATGCCTACTCTTATGCTTCATACAGCTGTTTCTATGGAAAATACAGGTGATAAGAATAATGCAAAGACTTTTTATAATGCAATCGTTGCAAAATATCCTAATACTAAATATGCGATTAGTGCTAAAAAATATCTTAGTTCTATGAATTAGTCTGAGATATTTTCAGTAGCATTATAGAAATTTATGTTAAACTTCAAAAAAATAAATTAAAAGGCTTATAAAAATGGCAATAGAAGCAAATCAAATAGTATCAATCGAATATGAAGTTCGTGATGGTGACAAAATCGTAGATAGCAATGTCGGTGCAGAACCTTTAATATTTATGTTTGGCAAAGGTCAAATAATCACTGGCTTAGAAAATGGAATAGTCAATATGGCTATTGGTGAAAAAGGTGATGTATTAGTAGCTCCTGAAGATGCTTATGGAACTCATAACCCGGATGCAAAGCAAGAAGTACCTAAAGACCAATTTGCTGGAATAGATTTAGAACTTGGCATGACTTTATATGGTCAAGGTGAAGATGGTGGTACTGTGCAAGTTACTGTGATGGAAATAAATGAAGATACTGTAGTTATAGACTTTAACCATCCTTTAGCAGGTAAAGAATTAATGTTTACCGTAACTGTAAATAATGTAAGAGATGCATCTGCTGAAGAAATACTTACAGGGATTCCTACTGAAAATATGAAAGATGATGAAGAGTGTTGTGGTACAGGTGGCGGCAGCGGCTGTGGATGTCACTAATTTTGTAACTGCTTCTGAATCTTCCAAAGAAGCATTTAGAACAGCAACTCTTTTAAAAACACTAAGTATTAACTCTCTTATCACTGGAGAGAGAGGTGTTGGTAAAAGTAGTCTTGCTGCTTATATACTTCCAGATGCTCCAGTTATTGATGCGTCTGATTTTAACAACTTACTGTCTACTCTTGAAAGTACTAGAGAAATCATTATCACAAATTTTGAAAACTCACCAAATATTAAAACAGTTATTGAAAGTATTAATTTAAATGGAGTTAGAGTTATTGCAACAGCAAAAAGTTCATTTGATTATGAAAAAATAGATGATTTGTTTAGTGTTAAATTTAATATACCACCACTACGAGAAAGATTAGAAGATGTCGCTTTGTTAGTTGATATATTTGTAAAAGAAGCATCTTTGTTATTTGTCGGTGGAGAAGAGTTTAATATTAAAGATTTCAAACATGACTTGAGTGAAAATGCAAACTCTTTAAGAAGACAGGTTATGGTTAATTATCTTTTACAAGATATTAAAGATGTTGAACTTATGCACATTATTGAAAATTATTTATCTAACAAGTTAGGTTCAAATAGCGACTATAGAAATTTTTTATACCTTTATGAAGTACCATTAATAAAAGCAGGAATTAATAAGTATAAATCACAGCTTCAACTTGCTGATAAACTCGGTTTAAATAGAAATACACTAAGAAAAAAAATATCTGATAATAAAAAGTATTTATAAAAGGAATTAAATGAAAAAAATTGCAATGATATTTTCAGGTCAAGGTTCTCAAGCCATGGGCATGGGCAAAGATTTTTATGATAATAGTGAAATAGCACGTGAGATGTTTGAAAAAGCTGGCGAAAGAATAGGCGTTGATTTTAAAGAATTGATTTTTGAAGAAAATGATAAACTTGGTCAAACAGCTTATACTCAACCTGCTATTTTACTTGTGCAAATGATTGCATATAAACTTTTTAAAGAAGCATGTCCAAATATTAAGGCTGAATTGTTCCTAGGTCATTCTCTCGGTGAGTTCTCTGCTTTATGCGCTAGTGGTTCGATTGATTATGTAGATGCAGTTGAATTAGTTCATAAGCGTGGGTTGCTTATGCAATCGGCTTGTGAGAAAATAGAAGCCGGAATGATGGCAATTGTTGGACTCGATGATAAAGCAGTTGAAGAAGTTTGTGAAGATGCTCAAACCGCCGGCAAAAAAGTCTGGCCGGCGAACTATAATCAAGATGGTCAACTAGTTGTCGCTGGAATGAAAGCCGATTTAGCTTCATTAGAGCAAACTTTTAAAGATACCGGGGCTAAAAGAGCGATTCTTCTAGATATGTCAGTGGCCTCTCATTGTGAGATATTAGCTCCAGCACAAGAACCATTAGCTGAGATAATGTCTAGTATGGTTAAAAATAAGTTTGAAGCTCCTGTAATATCTAACGTTACTACTAAACCATACAACACAAAAGAAGAGGCTATTTCATTACTAAAACTTCAACTTGTTAAACCAGTAAAATATAAACAATCTATTTTGGCTATTGCTCAAGATGTTGACATGGCTATTGAGTTTGGAAATGGGGTAGTATTAAAAGGTCTTAATCGTAGAATTGTCAAAGACCTTGTAACCTTAAATATTTCAGATATGGCATCTTTAGCGAAGGTAGTTGAAGAAGTTTGCAACTAGAATGAAAGTTACATTAGCTCAGATATCACCAAAATTAAATCGTTCTAATTTAGAATATATTATTTCAATCATAAATGAGTTCAAGGCTGACAGTGATTTAATAGTTTTTCCTGAGCTCTCTTTAAACGGTTATATGTTGCAAGATAAGCTCTTTGAAGATGCCTGGACAATAGATGAATTGGAAGTATTATCTAAACTAAGCCGGCATGTGGATATTGTTGTTGGCGGAGCTTTAAGAGATGGTGATGTCTTTAGAAATTCTGCATTGTATTTTAGTGATTCAAAACTACTCTCTCAGCATAATAAAGTACATTTACCAAATTATGGCATGTTTGAAGAAGCTAGATATTTTGAGGCTGGAAATATTTTTGAGAGTTTTATAAGTAAGCACGGTAAAATATCTATGCTGGTTTGTGAAGATTTATGGCATGAGAGCGTTCATAAAGATTTAATAAAAGAAAATCCAGACTACATAATTGCTCTTGTTGCCTCGCCGGCTCGTGGTTTTAGCGATAGTGGGCTAAAGATAGAAGATGATTGGTATAAAATAATAAAAACAATTGCCAAAGAGTGTAGTGCAAAAGTTATTTTTGTAAATCGTGTAGGTTTTGAAGATGGACTTGGTTTTTGGGGTGGGAGTTGCATTGTTGATAAAACTTCAGAAATTATACATAAATTACCACATTACGATACTTTAATAAAAACATTTAATATATAGGATTTTAATAATATGAAAATAGCGATAATGGGTGCAATGCCTGAAGAAGTAGCCCCAATTTTAGAAAAACTAGGTGAGTATAAAACTACCGAGTATGCTAATAATAAATTTTACGAAGCAACTTACAAAGGTGTAGATTTAGTAATCGCATACTCTAAAATCGGAAAAGTTTTCTCAACGCTAACAGCATCTACTATGATACAGCATTTTGGGGCTGATAGGCTTCTTTTTTCCGGTGTTGCCGGAGCAATTTCGTCGTCACTTAAAGTAGGTGACTTAATTGTTGCAACTAAATTAGCACAGCATGATTTGGATATTACCGCTTTTGGTCATCCTTTTGGATATGTTCCAGAAGGCTCTGTTTATGTTGAAGCAGATGCGAAAATGATAGAGATGAGTAAAGAAGTAGCAAAAGAGATGGATAAATCTGTGCAAGAAGGAATTATTGCCACTGGCGACCAGTTCGTTGCAAACGAAGAGAAAAAAAACTGGATTGCTGATACTTTTAAAGCCGATGCACTGGAGATGGAAGGTGCAAGTGTTGCAGTTGTCTGTAACGCCTTGAATATTCCATTTTTTGTTCTTCGTGCAATAAGTGATGCGGCTGATATGGACGCAAGTTTTTCTTTTGACGAGTTTCTTGAAAAAAGTGCAGTTGAAAGTGCAGAATTTGTAATGAAAATGGTTGATAAGATTGTCGGTTAAACTTTCAAAAAAAATCATGTCAAAGCTTGGCAGAACAAATGCTGAGTTTGGACTGATAGAAGAGGGCGATAAAGTTTTAGTTGGACTCAGCGGCGGGAAAGACTCCCTTACCATGATTCATGCAATGAAAGAGCAGCAACGTCGTGCTCCATTTAGTTTTGAATTTATCGCAGTAACTATCTCCTATGGTATGGGAGAAAATTATGATGATTTAGCCAATCATTGTAAAGAGTATGATATTGCACATGCCATAGTTGACACAAAAGTATATGATTTAGCAAAAGAAAAAATCAGAAAAAATTCATCATTTTGTAGTTTTTTTTCACGGATGAGACGAGGTTGTCTCTATACAGCTGCGTTTGATCATGGATGTAATAAGGTTGCATTGGGTCATCATATGGACGATGCTGCTGAGAGCTTCTTTATGAACTTTATATATAATGGGCAAATGAGAAGTTTGGCACCGAAATACAAAGCGGAGAATGGGCTTGTAGTTATTCGTCCTCTGATTCAGATGCGAGAACGCCAACTTCGTGCATTTGTAGAGGAAAACAATATTAGTGCAATAGGTGATGAGTCTTGCCCATCGATGAGATTTGATGTTAAAATGCCACATGCTAGAGCGCATGTCAAAGAGATGCTCTCAAAGATGGAAAAAGAATTTCCGACACTATTTACTAGTCTAAATGCAGCTTTTAAAAATATATCTCAAGAAAGTTTTTTTGATAAAGAGAAGTTTAATACTTACGAGTTAGATTCTCTTCATCTATAGCAATCTGAGACTTTTGTGTGTAAAGTGTTTCTTCTTTGAGTGTCTGTAAAAATTCCAATATATTTTCTTGATACGAGATAGCATCTTCATCTCGTGATAAATGTATAAATCGTCTCAGAGAGTCTATATCTATTTTTTTAGCATATCTTGGAACAATCCTTAATTCTTTTTGAATATTTGAAACCATAATGTCTATATCCAAGCCATTATCCTCTTTTATTTTTTGAACAAGTTCTTTTGTTGACAACATTAAAAGATTAGCTCTATCTTCATCATTATTATAAATTTTTAGACCAATATCTTTTACTAATAGGTAAGCATCAAGTGGAGACTCTTCATTTGCTGTAATAATAAGTGCAAAAAGTTTAGCTCTAAATTCTAAAGAGCCGTGGTGATGAACAAATAGCTCACGAAATGCATTAAAAAAATGGTGTTTAATCATAAAACTAAGTTTCATCTAAAATCCTCATATGGTATTATACACATAAGAATTTAAAATCTAGTTTTAAAGGTTTAAAAAGTATATTATATAATAGGCGACTGATAAAAATATATGTAAACTTTTAAGTAAACTTCAGTGAAAATTATTTTCTAAGTATCTCTAAAATGAGTTAATGGTATAATTTCAAAGATAATTCAAAAGGATTTTTTTTATGGGCAGAGCGTTCGAATATAGAAAGGCATCAAAATTGAAAAGATGGGGGGCAATGTCTAAATTGTTTCCTAAGTTAGCAAAAATTATTACTATGGCAGCAAAAGAGGGCAGTAATGACCCTGATATGAATTCTAAGCTTCGAACAGCAATTATAAATGCTAAAGCTGAGAATATGCCAAAAGACAATATAGATGCTGCGATAAAAAGAGCATCAGCTAAAGATACTACTAATATGCTTGAAGTTAATTTTGAAGGTAAAGCTCCTCATGGTGTATTACTTTTTATAGAGTGTGCAACTGATAATAATACCAGAACTGTAGCTAATGTAAAAAATATTCTTACTAAAAATGGTGGGGAGTTACTGACTAATGGTTCTTTAGAATTTATGTTTACAAGAAAAGCAGTTTTTGAATTTTTACTAAATGATGATATGGATATAGAAGAGTTAGAATTAGAGCTAATAGACGCGGGACTTGAAGAGATAGAAGAAGAGGACGGAGTTGTTTTGATAACTGCTGATTATACAAGCTTTGGTACAATGCATGAAGCCTTAGAAAAGTTAGGAATTGAAATTACAAAAGCCGATCTCGAAAGAATGGCTGATTTACCTATAACAATTACAGATAAAGAGCATGAAGAGATAGATAAAATACTAGAAAAACTAGAAGACGATGAGGATGTACAAAAAGTATTTTCAAACTTAGCATAGTTTCCACATGCCAATAGTATAAAGAAAATTATGAAGTTTGTTAATTGTACATCTACCCAAATGTTAGAAGTGAAGCAGTAAAAATTTATTGCTTATCTTCTTCTAAATATAAAACTATTTTAGAAAAATTAAAATTACCAAATCTAAAAGCTAGACATTTTGTTGTTGCATATAGATATTTAAATGAGTTTAATCAAATAATAGAGTACTCTACTGACGATGGAGAACCAAACGGAACATATTGATTAAAATAATGCAATAGAAAAAGATTGTATCGCTATTATCCTCTGCCCTGAACGGCATCGCCCATACTCCACATCGGCAAGAATATACCAAGAGCAAGTAGAATAACCATTCCGGCTATCAAAAACAACATAATAGGTTCTATTGCTTCAGAAAGACCATCAATAATTGCATCAAATCTCATTTTATAATAATCAGCAACTTTACTTATCATAGTGTCCAGTGAACCACTGTCTTCGCCAGCTGAAACCATCTGAATAATCATATTTTCAAAAAGTTGTGTCTCTTTTAGACCTTGGTTTAGTGTGCCACCTTTCTCAACTGTTGCTCTAACATTTTGGAGTTTTGCTTTTAGTGGCAGAGAATCTATCATTGCAATAGCAGTATCGAGTGCATCAGCAATAGGAATACCTGCTTTAATTAACTCTGCAAAAACAAGTGTAAAACGACTCAATGTTGCAAATTTGATAAGACTTTTAATTAAATAAATTTTTAGTAAAAACTTATGCCAGCCATACCTAATATGAGTAAAGTTATTAATTAAATACTTAAATGTGACAAATGAAATAAAAAGAATAGCTAATACATATGGACCAAAATTATTAAAAATGTATTCCAGCTTAAGCAGAATAAGAGTAGGGAGCGGTAAGTTTGCACCTAACTCTTCAAAAATCGTCTTAAACTGCGGTACAACATAAGATATCAGTACAGTAAATGCAACTGCCATTGCTATCATTACATTTCTTGGGTACGCCATAGCTTTTTTGAATTTAACAACGTTAGCACGAATTTCTTCAAGCATATCTGCTAATGAATACAATGACTCATCCAAATTACCTGTTTGTTCACCTAACTGAACCATAGCAATTGTTAGATTTCCAAGCTCAAATCTAAAATTTTCCATAGAAGTTGATAAAGCATGACCAGAGTTGATATCATCAGCCAGTTTGGTAAAAACAGTTTTTAAAGCTGTATCTTCAGTTGATTTTCCTATTTCATTGAGTGAATCATATATTGAAATGCCGGCATTTGTCATTACTGCAAGTTGTCTTATTGCAGCTATGAGCGCATCAGGTTTTATTTTACTTTTTTTAATATTTTTAAAAAAGTCCGTTTTTAATCGATGAAACCTAATATCAAGAGGTTCTTCTGCTTCAACAACTTTTATTATTATTCCAGAGTGTTTAAGCCTTGCATAATTATTAGCCTCTTTTTTGTCACTCGCATACAGTGGTATTTGCTCTTTTTTCCCTTTTGTCAATACAGTTGCTATATAGTATTTCATCCTTTTGCCACCCTTAATATTTCTTGTATACTTGTTATGCCATCCAATGCTTTTTGAATTCCATTTTCATAAATTCCTACAAAACCATCTTTCTTGGCTTGAGCTAACATTGCATCTTTTGATGCCCCTTTTGCAATGAGGGATGATAAATCTTCTGAAATATTTAAAACTTCACATATCATTTCTCTACCCATATAACCACTGTCATTACACTCTTTACAGCCTTTACCTGTATAAAACTTAGCTCCATTTGGGATCAAATCTCCTAACTCTTGAATTAGAGACGGCGATAAATGTTCTTCTACTTTACAATGTTTACATATTTTTCTTATAAGTCTCTGTGCCTGAATAGCAACTAGTGCTCCACTAATTAAATAGTGTTGTATCCCCATATCGACCATACGAGGGATAGAACTAATAGAATCATTCGTATGCAGAGTAGAAATTACAAGGTGACCGGTAAGTGCTGCTTTAATAGCTATCTCTAATGTTTCTTTGTCACGAATTTCACCAATCATAATTTTATCCGGATCCTGCCTTAAAATAGAACGAAGTGCATCTGCAAAACTAAGCCCAACTTTTGAATTTACTTGAACTTGTTGAATAAGATTCATCCGATACTCTACCGGATCTTCAACTGTAATAACTTTATCTTCAACATTTCTTAGTTCATTGAGGGCACCATAGAGAGTAGTGGTTTTACCACTACCGGTTGGACCAGTAACTAAAATAATTCCAAAAGGAGCTTCGAGGCCTTTTAATAGCTTATTATAACTTGCCGTGTCCATTCCGGCATCTTCTAATTTTACAAGTGCTTTTTGCTTATCAAGTACACGCATAACAATTGATTCGCCATAAAGAATTGGAAGAGTAGATATCCTGAAGTCAAATTCAGCACTGCCAACTGTAGTTGAAAAACGTCCATCTTGAGGTTTTCTTTTTTCTGCAATATCAAGATTTGCTAAGAGTTTCAATCTTGAAGCAAGTGGAGGATAGATATCTTTTTCAAAAATAAACATCTCCGCTAATTTACCATCAACTCGACCACGGACTACACAGTTTTTTTCTGTTGGCTCTATATGTATATCACTTGCTCGACCTTTGATACAAGTTTTTAATATTACATCTATTAAGAGTAAAATAGAGGAAGCTTCTTGCTGATCTTCGATGGAGTTTATTGAATTTAGTTCATCCCTGATATTTGAAACTAAGCCTTTTACACTATTTTTTAGTTCAACTTTAAAAAGATATGACTGAATCTGTTTTTTGGTAGCAACTGCTACTTTTAGTATTTTTCTAGAAAAAAGTCTTTGAATGGCTTCTTGAGAATCAATGTTTAATGAATCATTGAATGCAACCGTAACACTCATGTCATCTTCATAAACAGGCAAAGCATTATGCTTCTTAAGTTGTGCTAACGGAACTTTTTCTGTTAGTTTATAGTCCATATCAATGGAATCTAGGTCAATAAAAGGTTTTCCCTCTTCTTGGGCTAGTTTTTGTAGTACTACCTGCTCGCTTATATAATCATAATTATCAATAATTGAAAGTTCATAAACTCCACTTCTGATTTGTTGAACTATAAAACGCACAAGCCTATCCATAGTCATAAAACCAGATAAAGTAATATCTCTTAATATTAAGTCAGGACTAATATTTTGAGCTAAAAGTCTGTCAACCTGTCTTTGCATAATGGAACCATTAGCAAGTAAATCTTGTGTAATCCTATCCAAAACAACTCCCTACCAATACACATGCTGCTTGATGATAATTGTATCATAAAACTCTTCAATAACTATTTTACTTAGTTTGTCATCTTTAGTTAAATATAGTTTATATGTCAATTTTTTATCATTTTTATCATCAAAAAGATAAAATGTTCTTGAATCATGATCCCCAAGGCTCGCATATAAATCAAAAACTTTTGAAAGTACATAGTCAGTAGTGGGCAACTCAAGTGAAGAAAGCTTATAGCTATCAACTAAAGCATGATAGAGCAGTTTTTTTTGCATTAAAATTACAGAAAAATATGCTGAGTTTGAGCGAGATTCTGAAGTATATTTTAAAATAGCTATTGGTATTGATAGTCGATCAATGTAGTCAGAATTTAAGCAAGAAAAAGCATATAGAGATACAAAATCTTCATCTTGCTTAAAGCTATTAAAATTATCAAAGCCAAGGCCACATACCTCCTCATATTTCTGATTTTGATAAAGATTAAACATATTTTGCTTGACATCTGCATACAAGCTTAATGTTATAAAAATAGCAATTATTAGTTTCATTTAAATTTTCCTGCTGTGATTTCATCTAGTAACATTTTCGCTTGATTTGAGTGAGAATATTCAATATATTGCTGTAATGTTTTTATAGCCATCTCTTTTTCATTTAATTTTACAAGTGATTTAGTGAAAATGATCCAACTAGATTCAATGTTATTGTTTAATTGATTTGTAATCAAAGAATAATTATAAGCTTGACGGTATTCACCAATGTCATAGTATTTTTTAGCAACAAAAAGACTTAGAGCGGGATTATTGTTCTTTTTGAATCTTTTAATTACAAGACTGATGTCTTTTTGTGTATTTTGTCTTGTAATATTTATAGAGTCTTCTTTTTTGACGGCTTGTACCGGAACAACTATTATTTTTTCTTCTTTTACCTCTTCCATATCGACTTCAGAATTACTTTCTTCTAAAAAAACTTTAGGCCTAATCTGCTTTTCTGATTTTAAATCTTGTGAATTTGCTTCTTCTTTATCTATGTCAACATAATAGGGAGGTGTATTTCCCTGCATATTTTTCATAAAATTTAAGGAAGGAGTTAGAACAATCTTGTCTTTTATGAAATTATTTTTAGGAATCATTTCTTGAACAATTAAACTCTTTTCTTTTATATCATTTAGTAGGATATTCTTTTCAGACGTAATATTTATGTCAGGAGCAGTATATATCTCTTTTTGCAGCACTTCAGTATGTTTGACTTTTTCTATCAATATATCTGTCTCTATTGTATCAGTTTTACTAGTATCATGATTAGAATTTAATTTCGTTAGTACAATTGCAGCTATAACTATTATGCTTAGAGTTATAACGGCATGTGGAATATATGATTTAATTTTATATTTAAGCCATTTAGTTTCTAATTCGTAGATATTAAGCATTGAGTAGACCTGT
>MNYP01000161.1 GCA_001873135.1 Helicobacteraceae bacterium CG2_30_36_10 | reverse complement strand
CCAATTAAAAAGACTTGAACCGACACATATGATGTATTTAAACACCATATCTTCCCAACTATTCCACTTCGTTTACCAACTTGAACCGACACATATGATGTATTTAAACCAGGTATAGAGCCAGCATTTGGAGCTAAAGCTTTCTTCTTGAACCGACACATATGATGTATTTAAACTTATATAAATCATTTTCGTATGCGGTAAGCATTATCTTGAACCGACACATATGATGTATTTAAACTTTTATCACTAAGGTAATACTTCTCATCCACTACCTTGAACCGACACATATGATGTATTTAAACGCTATCACAGCCACCAGTGCATATGAGTTAAGATCTTGAACCGACACATATGATGTATTTAAACAAAAACACTAAAACTCTAATAACTGCAAGACTAACTTGAACCGACACATATGATGTATTTAAACTACACTTGTATTTGTGGTAAAACTGAAATGGGGCGCAACTTGAACCGACACATATGATGTACTTAAACAAAAAGCAAATCAAACGGCTACAGCTTCAAAAATCTTGAACCGACACATATGATGTATTTAAACCAGGTATAGAGCCAGCATTTGGAGCTAAAGCTTTCTTCTTGAACCGACACATATGATGTATTTAAACTTATATAAATCATTTTCGTATGCGGTAAGCATTATCTTGAACCGACACATATGATGTATTTAAACTTTTATCACTAAGGTAATACTTCTCATCCACTACCTTGAACCGACACATATGATGTATTTAAACGCTATCACAGCCACCAGTGCATATGAGTTAAGATCTTGAACCGACACATATGATGTATTTAAACAAAAACACTAAAACTCTAATAACTGCAAGACTAACTTGAACCGACACATATGATGTATTTAAACTACACTTGTATTTGTGGTAAAACTGAAATGGGGCGCAACTTGAACCGACACATATGATGTACTTAAACAAAAAGCAAATCAAACGGCTACAGCTTCAAAAATCTTGAACCGACACATATGATGTATTTAAACCAAGTTGCAAACTATCGTTCGCAATGTAGATTCACTTTAACCGACACATATGATGTATTTAAACAATACTGCTAATGCCTTGTATAGACTTTAACTTCCTTGAACCGACACATATGATGTAGTGAAACTATTTAAAAAATCAACCTGAAATGTCCCCTATAAACTAGACAAATTTTAATTCAGTAATTTAGATAAAATAACTATCGGTACCTCGAGTTATCCGTGGCTAAACAAGCTTAGATGATAAACCTATCCCCGAACAAGTTCGCGGTACCGAAGAGATATTAAGCTAACTTTTAATTATTTCACACTCTAGAAGGCAAGTTATCGTTTCCGACAGGGTGAAAATAGCCTGGCATGTGGAAATTAAATAGTAAAGCTACGCTGTTATTTTTTTATATGCAGGCTTCAAGAGGAAAAAGAGCATCAAACCCCATAAAATCGTACTTCTGGCTATCTCTATAAATCCAACTTCTTCGTCTATTTGAATCAGAGATGTTACATCTATAGAATTTGTATCAAATATATAGTCAAGTCCTAAACCAAAAACACAAATGCGGCTCAGGGGGAAACACCGCCAAGCATCAGTGCTGCTGCGATTGGAAGAGAAGCCGTTGCACATACATACATGGGTACTGCGATGGCGATGAGGTAGGAAAACCAGGCATATTCAACTAATATTTCATCGCATTTGCCATAGAGAAGCTTCTCTTTTTTCTTTCTCAGTAGAACAAGAGCTGCCTGAACAACAACAACTTTTCTACACTTCAACCTCTTCTATTATATTTAGTTAGTTAATCGGGCATGTGGAAATCGCCTCTATTTCCACATGCCAAGATATTTTAAGATTTAGAAGAAAATACACTATAGCTTGCATGTAAATATATTTAGTTATATAATGCGAGAAATTCTTCCCCTCCTTAGAATCGAAAGAATGCTACTTATTTAAGGATTACTCAAAATGAATAATGTATTTATGCCGAAATTTTTTAGTTTGTTAAAATCAGGAATCAGGAAAGAACAAGTACTGAGCGATATCTTTGCGGGTATTGTTGTTGGTATTGTTGCTCTTCCTCTGGCAATCGCATTTGCAGTTGCCTCCGGTGTTTCTCCGGAAAAAGGCTTAGTTACAGCAGTAGTAGCAGGATTTATCATCTCAGTTTTGGGTGGAAGCAGAGTTCAGATAGGCGGACCTACCGGCGCTTTTATCGTTATAGTTTTTGGGATAGTGCAACAATATGGGATAGACGGACTTATAATCTCAACTGTAATGTCCGGAGTGTTTTTAATCATCTTTGGTCTTCTCAGACTAGGCGCACTCCTTAAGTACTTTCCACACCCTTTAGTTGTCGGTTTTACGAGCGGAATAGCTCTTGTGATTTTTTCAACACAAATAAAAGATGCTTTAGGGTTGAATGTAGAAAAAATGCCTGCAGATTTTTTAGACAAATGGGTCCTCTATTTTTCAAATCTAAATCATATTAGCTTAAATGCTACACTTATAACTCTTATAACTATTTTGATAACAGTTTACTCAACTAAATATATCAAAAAAATACCCGGCTCATTTATAGCTATTATTCTCATTACTCTTGTTGTTGAGCTGGCAAATATTCCTGTTGCTACGATTGAGACATTTTTTGGAGAGATTCCTAGCACAATAGAGTTCTCTTTACCAAATTTTCATTTTAGTGACTTATCTCTTTACATTGCACCGGCTTTGACAATAGCACTTTTAGGCAGCATTGAATCGCTTCTCTCCGCTGTTGTCTCAGATGGTATGATAAGCGGAAAACATCGCTCAAACACAGAACTTATAGCGCAAGGAATAGCAAATATTGTTACACCTTTTTTTGGTGGTATTCCGGCGACCGGAGCCATCGCACGAACCGCAACAAATGTTAAAAACGGGGGAAGAACACCCATCGCCGGAATTACACATGCCATAACTTTACTTTTAATAATTATGTTTTTTGGAAGTTATGCAAAGCTGATTCCTATGTCGGTTCTTGCCGGTATATTGATTGTTGTGGCATACAACATGAGCGAATGGCGTTCATTTGTTAGTATTTTAAAAGGTTCCCCTTTTGATATTATAGTTTTGTTAGCTACTTTCTTTTTGACAGTTTTGGTTGATTTGACGGTGGCAATACAAGTTGGTGTAGTTTTATCCTCTTTATTGTTTATGAAAAGAATGTCGGATATTGCAGAGCTTCCCACTCAATCAGAGGATGATGAGATTGAAGATTATTCAAAACTCCCTGCCGATATTCACACGTACGAGATTAGTGGACCTCTGTTTTTTGGCTCAGCAAAAAGGTATGCAGAGACTATTGGCGAAATAGGAAATAATTGTAAAATTCTTATTATCAGAATGAGATATGTTCCCTTTGTGGATTCAACTGCTATTCATAATTTAGAAGGTCTTATAGAAATCCTCCATGCATCGGGTGTAACAATAGTTCTCTCAGGCGTGAGCTCCTCGGTACAAAAAGATTTTGAAAAAGCAGGGTTTAGTGATTTACTCGGTAAAACCAACATACTTGACTCTTACGATAAAGCTTTGACTCATGCAAAAAACATCTTAAATAAGGTCGATTAATTCGTAGCAAAAACTTCCGAGCGTTTTTAGATAGTTTTTATAAAATCTAAGAGCCCTCTGATGATACTCTCTGGGTTTGGCGGACATCCTGCGATATGAAAATCTACCTTGAAATACTCTTTTGCGTTGGCTTTATAGGCAAAATGTTCTTTAAAAACACCGTCTCCAACGGGACAATCTCCTAGAGTTATGAGCCACTTTGGGCTTCCCATTTGCTCATAAGCATCTTGTGCATGTGAGAGCATATTTAAGGTAATTACTCCACTTAAAAGTATAACATCGGCATGTCTGGGACTTGCAACAAAATATATCCCTAATCTATGTAAATCATAGTATGGATTATCAAGTGCATTGCACTCTGCTTCACAGGCGTTACAGCTTCCGCTATCAACCATTCTTATCGCTAAGCTTCCTGCAAACTTTATATGTATACTCTCTTTCAACTCTTTTTTTATATGTTTGAGCTGATCATCAAATTCTAAATTTTCAGTCAAAACATTACTTTTGAATCTTCTTTGCCAAAACTTTATCATAAATCATTTCCTGCATAACTCAAATCACAACTCTTATTTATCAGTGGAAAATCGGCAATAATATTTCCGTCCATCATAGTGTGAAGAGCTTGCCAATTTACAAAGCTTGGATCTCTCACGAAAAATCTCTCAATCAGAGAATCTTTAATCTGGACGTGCATAAACAGTTCGCCCAAAGAACTCTCGACAAAGGAGTTGTATTCTCCATCGTGGAGGCTCTTGAAAATAACTTTTTCATTTGTGTTATCTAAAAAGTTTCTCATCATAACAATAGAATTTTTTACCTCACTAATGCGAACTTTAAATCTTGCAGCAACATCTAAACTTTTTTCATTCGCCATCTCAAAACCATAATCGATATAAAATTGATTATCTCTTGTGTCTTGGGTAACTCCGCTTGCCCGAGCCACAACGCCAACGGTACTGTATTTAATAGCTTTTGCAAGACTGATTTTGCCTGTATTGTCAAATCTGTCCCAAAGTGAAGGGATGTCGGTTATCCAGTCTTCAAACCAATTTATATCTTTTTGCAGAGAGTCTAAATATAAAGAAAAATCTTCAATATCTATCTCTTTTATCTCAAAACCTATGGCAGCAAATCCAAATCTATGCCCGGTTATTCTTTGCATCACTCTTCTTGCCGCTTCGCTCAGTTTAGAACAAATAGCAAGAGCTGCTTCAAATCCTGCATCATTAGGGATAAATCCTAAGCTTGTAAGATGGCTGATTACTCTTTGGAGCTCTAAAAGTAAAGCATTTCTTTTTCTGATATGTATTGGTATTTCCACATGCCAAGCTTGAGCCGTGATTTCAAAAAATGCTATCTGATATGCTACACTCTCATTGCCACTTATTCTTTCAATTATAGCTTTTGCCTCATCTAGAGTTTTGTTCTCAAGGAGTTTTTCAATGCCGCGATATTTATAAAAATGTCTTACCTCTAGATGTAAAATATCCTCTCCAGCTTGAGAAAACTGAAAATGCCCTGATTCGATTATGCCTGCATGAATCGGTCCTACCGCTACTTCGAATATTCCGTCTCCGTTAATTCTTTCGTAGGGATAGGCTGTGGGTTCTACTAAGTCAAGAGATTTGTCATTAAAATTTTTCAACATAGGATGTATATTTTTTGGAAATCTTTCGTGGTGCAGAAGTGGACGAGTATCAAAAGCCCCTTCGACTTGTATGCCAAAGTCATCAAACATTTTTCTCTCAAACCATATTGCAGCTGGATATTTTTTTGTTAATGATTCAATAAGAGGCTTATTCTTATCACATTGTTGCACATCTGTTTTACCATTGTAGACAGTTATGACATCAAAATGGGTACCTCTATCTTTTGCAAATCTGGCAATGAGTCTCATACAATGCCCCTTAGATATTTCAAAGAGCTTGGAAGCATTAAAAATACAATGCAAAGTGCAAACAATGCAAGGGCCGCTATTTCGCCAAAATATACTTTCTTTTGCCTCTCCTTGCCCTCATATTTCATCATTTGGTACACATTCACAAATTTGTAAAATATTATGGAGAGAAGTAAAAGTAAAATAATTATATTCACAATTATTAGTAAAAAGTAATCACTCCCTTTAGCAAAACTTATCATCGCAGAAAATCCATATATTTCAGAGAAAAACATCGGACTTGGCGGTAACGATATAATGGCCAATAAAAAAAGTCCAACCAAAAAGAGAAATATTTTTCCCTTTACTCCATGATATCCTTTGAGTGCTCCGTTAAAATTATATTTTCCATTTGATTCTAAGATGCCGGTTGCTAAAAAAAGGGATGGTTTTATAAAGGCATGCGCCCCAAGATGCAAGAGTGCAGCAAAAGTTCCACCACTCACCCAAAATATAGCTACTAGAGCCATATGCTCTATTCCGGAGAGTGCAAAAAGTCTTATAAAATCTTTTGATCTATAAATTAAAAATGCAACAATAAAAATGGTAATAGTCGAATAAAGCATAGTAAATCCAAACAGATGCCAATAATTTACCTCTTTAGCAATATCACTAAATCTAAAAAATCCTAAAATTACAGATGTTTCTAACATGCCACTAAATAAAGCAGCAACAGGATAAAACGCTGCTCTTTCAATATTTGTAAGCCACAAATTCATAGGAAAGAACCCCATTTTGACGAATAATCCAACTGCACTGATGGCAAAACCCATCTCAAATAGAAAAGGATAGGGTATCTCTTTTGCATGCAGAAGAAGTGACGAAAAATTCATAGCATCTTCACCTAAAATCGGTTTAGCACTGGCATACATTAAAATGATTCCAAATAAAACCAAAGAGACTCCGATAGCACCAACAAGCATATAGTTCCATGCTTCAGCTGAAGCATTTTTACTTTTGTTTGTTTTTATCATATAAACTGTGCTAAGCGTGGCAAGCTCTAAACCAATCCAAAATATACCCATATGATTTGCAAGAATAGAGATGATAAGACCAACCCAAAAAATTGCAAAAAATCTGTAAAATCTATGGTATTCTCTCTCTTGTATCTTGACATGTTTGTAAAGTGTCAAAAGGGACAAAGAAACGCCAATGGCTACAATAGAAACTAAGAGAAGAACATAACTGTTTAGTTTGTCTACGATTAAATAATCATCCAAAAGATGAAATGGTTTTTGCATAAGAAACAGAGATACAATCGGAATAAGAATCAAAAAAGTGCTAAATGATAAAATATATTTACTCTTTCTGGCATGTGAAAAACTCACTAAAAACATAAGAAGTGATGGTAAAATCAACAGATATAACATTATGCTGTTTCCTCATTTTTTAAAAATAAAAGATTAATGATTACGATTGCCATCAAAAGATCAAAGAAGATACCAAGCTCAACTATCATAGGCATTCCTCCGGTTGCTGTAGTTGCGAGTAAAAATAAAGAGTTTTCAATAGTTAAAAAACCTATAATTTTCGGAGCTATACTTTTGTGTTGCATCATCAAAATAAGTGCTAAGAAGAGTGAAGATATAGAGATTGCTACATAATTGGCATGTTCTGACATCATCTGACTGAGAGGTTGTGCTAAATAAAATGTAAAAACCAAAATACCGGGGATAAGGATAATCGCATAATGAACACTAATATTTGGCGGAATAGAACGGTTTATTTGATGTTTTAAAGAGAGTTTTTTTAAAAAATATGGAATTCCAATAGCCTTAAAAATAAGAGTTACCATTCCGCTGATAATCAAAGGATTGTCATTTATATCTTGACCTATATAGAGTGCTAAAAAAGCAAGTGCTAGAGAGTTCATGGAGTACCAAAACAACAATCTATAAAGCCTGGTTGTAAAAAGAGCGCTGATTAATGTTGCTAAAAACATACCTATAAAAAAATCAATCATTAGGCTTCCAGTACATAAAATGTAATCAAAGATAAAAAAGCAAATACTATTGCGACACCTAGTAGATTTGGCACTTTAAAGAGCCTTAATTTTGCCATATTTGTCTCAATAAGGGCTACAGCAATAGCAATAATAAATAGTTTCGCTATGAAAACTAAAAGAGCAAAAATTGGCGATAACTCTAAGCCAATAGGCATAAATAAAGAGGCAAATAAAGAAGCAAAAATAACAAATTTAACAGAAGCAGCCATCTCAATAAGTAGCAAATAAAATCCACTAATATCGAGTATCATCGCTTCGTGAATCATGGTAAGTTCAAGATGTGTTTGCGGATTGTCAACTGGAATTCGACCTGTTTCAGTAAGTAATAATATAAAAAAGCTTAAACCTGCAAATATAAAACTGGACATATGCTCTACAGGAAAATGAGACGAGAGATTGACACCAGCTTTGGCTATATCTAAATCTCCGGCCATCATTGAAATACTAAACATATTGAGTATCATGGCAGGTTCCACGAGTGCCGAGATAAAAGCTTCCCTGCTTGAGCCCATACCTCCAAAACTGTTTCCGCTGTCAAGTCCAAGTAACATAAGAAAAAAAGTTGAAAGAGCAATTAAACCTGTTATGGTAAAAGCATCCATAAAACTAACATAAAAAGCATTTCCAAAAATAGGCGGTAAGAAAAAAACTATCAACACAAGAGGTGAAAGCACTAAAAAAGGTGCTATTTTTGTTATGCTGCTACTCTCCTGCGAAATTACCACCTCTTTTTTTAAAAGTTTTGCAAAGTTTCGATAGGGTTGAAATATTGAGACCATTTTTTTATAAAATAAAAGCATTTGAATAGATTTTATAAAACCCAATAAAAGAGGAGCAATACTTAACAAGAAAATGATAGAAAATATATAGTAAATCATCATTTCTCCCCTATCACCAAAATTTTAACCGATATAATCATAACAATACTCTCTAAAATGAGGGTTGCCCAGCTAAACTCGTATACAAAATTTCTATAGCTAAATAGAACCATCAATAAAAGATTAAATATCATAGCCACATATCTTGTTTTTTCAAAATGAGCCAGTTTGTAAATCCAAAAACTAATAATATTTATGGCTTTAGCCGGTGCTAAATAGAGTGACTGCTCAAAGAGAGGTGTAACGTGCATCTTATATTCTGCTGTACTGAATTTTGTTTCATATCCAAAAATATTATCTTTTTTTATACTCTCATCAGGCTTGTATAGCCAATAAAAAAATCGTCTTATTGGACCTGTAAAACCTGTAGCACTATACTGTGTATTTGATGCAGTTCTATTTCCACATGCCCAAGTTCTATAAATACGAGTTTTGATATTTAAAAGTTTATAAACTCCAATTAGCAAACTTGTAATGCCAATAAGTGCGCCCAATAAAAGCACAGGAGAGACAACTCCTCCATTTTCTCCAGCAGAGTGAAGAGTGAAAATTCCATCTACAAATATTTTGCCATAGACGCTCTCCTTTCCAAGAGAGAGAAGAGCCTGGTCAAAATAGTAGATATAAAAAGGTGCAAACATCATTAAAGAAACTACAACTAAAGCCATCAAAACCATACCAAAGTTCATTAAGCCATTTACCTCTTTGGCGTGTTTTGCATTTTCACTTCTGTGGAGCCCTAAAAAAGTGATTCCAAAAGCTTTGACAAAGCAGGCTATGGCAAGACCACTTGTGAGAGCGAGAGAAAATACAGCAAAAGGGATAGCAAGTTTGAGTGACATATCGGCAATATTTTGCGAGCCAAGAAGTGCTTGAAAAGTCATCCACTCACTTATAAAACCGTTACTTGGAGGAAGAGCAGAGATAGATATGGAAGCTAACAAAAAAGTCCAGGCAGTGATGGGCATAGACTTTATAAGGGCACCGTATTTTTCAATATTTTTAGTTTTTGTCTGGTACAACACACTTCCTGCTCCCATGAATAAAAGAGATTTAAAACTCATATGATTGAAGATGTGAAAGAGTGCGGCTATAAAACTAAAAGTGCTTAAAGTACGAAATCCCAAGCTGTCAAAAATCATCCCCATGCCAAAACCAATCAATATAATTCCAATGTTTTCTATAGAGTGATTTGCTAAAAGAGCTTTGATATCATGTTCACTCAGTGCATACAAAACACCAACGAGTGATGAGATAGAACCTATAACCAAAATAAGAACTCCCCATTCCAACTGCCAAGGATAAAGTACATCAAACAAAAATCGAAAAAGTCCATAAATGGCAATTTTTAACATAATGCCACTCATTAGTGCTGAAACAGGAGAAGGTGCTTCCGGATGTGCATACGGTAGCCAAACATGTAAAGGAACTGCTCCGGCTTTGCTCAAAAAGCCAAAAATTAAAAAGAAAAAGAGAAGTGTTGGATAAGCGAAAGAGGAAGCAGTTTCGCTCATTTGTGCAAATGTAAGCTCAAAGTTGCCATCAGAAATTATTAAAAAGAAAAGTAATAAAAATACAAAACCAAAATGAGTCATAAAAAAGTAAAATCTTGCTGCACTGAGAGTTGATTTTTCATTATTAGCCTCTGTCAGAATAAGCTTCCATGATGTTAAGCTCATAAGTTCCCAAAAAAACAAGAAAACGAGGGCATTATTGGAAATTACAATACCAATCATAGAGAGTACAAAAGCAAAATAGTGAATTAAAAAGTATGATTTTCTTTGTATATGCGGGAGATATCCAAGTGTATAAAAAAAGTTTGGAATAAATCCAAGTATAATAAGAGCAATAAAAATAAGCGATAAAAAATCAAACTGAAACATTTTAATAAAGCTCCAAAAATAGAGTATAAATTACTAGCAGGAAGTTGACGAGCTAAAAATTTTAATAAAATTGTATCTAAAAACTAACGATTAGTTAAACCTCTTGTCCTGAAACTTGAATAAGCATTTTTATTCTCTAGCTTAGCATGTGAAATCATGCTAAGCTAGATATTAAGAGTGAGCAGTGATAGCGTTCGTAATTCGAAGTAAAGTCTCACTTTTACCCAAAATAGCCATAACACTGTCAAGTCCCGGACCACTCATTTTTCCAAGAAGTGCAACTCTGAGCGGATTTCCGATTTTTCCGAAACCTATCTCCATCTCATTGGCTACTTCTTCCATTAGATGGTGATAATCACTCGGAAGATGAAACTCGCTTGAAGCTGATACTTTCTCTTTAAAAGCATTTAAAACGTCAATAGAATCAGCTTTAAAAGCTTTTTTTACCGCACTCTCATCATAAGAAGTCGGAGTTGCCAAAACTTCTTTAATAAGTTCTGCCAACTCTTTTAAAGTTTTTGCTCTCTCTTTGAGTGCATCAAGTAAAATCTCTTTTTTATCATGAGAGGTTAAGATTAAGTCATAATCTGTTAAAAGCTCTGCCAATTTTGTATTTGAGAAATTTTTAATATAGTGAGAGCTCAGCCAGTCAAGTTTTTCGGTATTGTAAATTGAAGCAGATTTATTGATATCTTTAGGATTGAAAAGCTCTTTCATTTCATCTATTGAAAATATTTCCTGATCTCCATAACTCCATCCCAGACGAACTAAAAAGTTAAGTAGAGCTTCGGGTGTATAGCCCATCTCTTTGTATTGCATTACATCTGTAGCTCCGTCACGCTTGCTGAGTTTTTTGCCCTCTGAGTTATGAATCATTGGAACATGGTAAAAAGAGGGAATATCAAAGCCAAGCGCTTCATAAACTATGATTTGTTTTGGCGTGTTTGAGAGGTGGTCATCTCCGCGTATAACTTGATTTATTCCCATTAAATGGTCATCAATCGCTACGACAAAATTATAAGTCGGGCTGCCATCCGCTCTTGCAATTACGAAGTCATCCAAGATGTCCTCAGCTTGAAAACTTACATTTCCTTTTACACCGTCTTTAACTATGATTTCTCCGCTTAACGGCGCTTTAATACGAATAACTGCCTCTAAGCCATCAGGTGGGGTTCCCTCGAAATCTCTGTATTTTCCATTGTACTTTGTTCTCTCATTGTTTGCCATTTGAGTTTCACGAAGCTCACTCAACTCCTCTTTGCTCATGTAACACTTGTAGGCTTTGCCTTCATCTAAAAGCTGCTGGATATATGAAGCATAAATTTCATCTCTTTGCGACTGGTAAATAATCTCCCCATCATGCTCAAGACCTAGCCATTTAAAAGCTTGCAGTATTGCATCAGTAGCCGCCTGTGAGTTTCTGGCTTTATCAGTATCTTCTATACGAAGAAGAAACATTCCATTGTTTTTTTTAGCCCAAAGGTAGGAAAAAAGAGCAGTTCGAAGACCGCCAATATGAAGATAGCCGGTAGGACTTGGAGCGAAGCGAGTTACAACCATGAAAAAGCCTTTTATTTTAGTAAGCGAATTTTAGGCTACTGTTGGTTAAAAAGGGGTAAAATGCACTTTTTAATTTCTAACTAAATGGATTTATATGTATAAAACAGTTTTAACTCTTCTCTTCATAGTCTCTTTAAATGCGAAAATGGTAGACGGTGTCGCTGTAGTTGTAAAAGGGAATGCTATTACTCTTTATGAGATTAAAGAGTTGATGAAAAGCTCAAATATTGACGCCGGCAAAGCCGCTGACGTCTTGATTCGTAAAAAACTTGAAGACTCAGAGATAAGTGAGCGTAAAATAGAGGTTAGCAGCAGTGAAGTGTATGATGACATTAAACAAACAGCCGCTAGAAACAACATGAGTATAAGTGATTTTTATGAGGCTGTGAGAGAGTCAAACGGACTGAGTTCAACTGAACTCAAAGAGAAAATAAAAGAGAAACTCTTAAGTCAAAAACTTTATGCCGCTATTGCTTATTCAAATATATCGCAACCAAGCGATAGCGAAATTGAAGAGTATTTTGAGCTGCATAAAGAGAAGTTTGCGCATCCAAGTGCTTTTAGCGTAGTTATTTATGTTGCAAAAGAGAAATCCAGACTGCAGGAAAAAATAGACAATCCTATGTTCTACTCTGGAGATATTCAAACAAATGAGCAAGAGTTGCCTTATGATAAAATTTCTCCTGAGTTGGCATCTTTACTAGAGAAAACAACTCTAAATACTTTTTCAGAGATTGTTCCGGATGGGAAAGGGGGTTTTATGAGTTTTTATATAAAAGAGATAAAGTCTGCCAAAGAAGCTGGAATTGAGAGTGTAAGAGGAGAGATTCTCAGTTTAATAATGGCTGAAAAAAGAGAACAGGTTTTGGGTGATTATTTTGCAAGGCTAAGACTTAATGCAGATATTCAAACTGTAAGAA
>MNYP01000111.1 GCA_001873135.1 Helicobacteraceae bacterium CG2_30_36_10 | reverse complement strand
CATTATTTAATATCTATTAATAAGGAAAGTTGATGAGTATTCCAATTTATACTTACGATGCTATTATTGTTGGTGCAGGTCTAGCAGGATGTGCAGCGGCAAGAGAGTTACAAAACGCAGGGAAAAAAGTTGCTGTAATTACAAAACTTCATCCGTTGAGAAGTCATTCCGGTGCGGCGCAAGGTGGTGTTAATGCAGCATTTAGTGAGGATGACAGTGTTGAATTACATGAGTTTGACACAGTCAAAGGGAGTGATTACTTAGCTGACCAGGATGCTGTTGAATTTATGTGTCAAAAAGCTCCCGAAACTATCCGTTGGATAGAGAGAATGGGTGCTGCTTTTAGCCGTACTCCAGACGGTAAGATTGCTCAACGCCCTTTTGGCGGACAATCTTCTCCTCGTGCATGTTATGCAAAGGACAGAACGGGGCTAACGCTTCTTCAAACTATATATGAACAAGCACATCGTGCAGGTGTTAAGTTCTGGGATGAGTGGTATGCGGCTGATTTAATCTACAAAGATGGAAAAGTCTCAGGTATTGTTGCTTTTAACATTCGTGATATGCAAATCGCAATTTTTAATTGTAAATCAGTTATGTTTGCAACCGGCGGCTATGCAAGAAGTTACAAAATCAACTCAAATGCACATGCAAATACCGGTGACGGTCTCTCTATTGTAGCTCGTCACGGTCTTCCGCTTGAAGACATGGAATTTGTTCAGTTTCATCCCTCAGGTCTCTCAGGAAACGGTGTTTTGATTTCTGAAGCGGCAAGGGGTGAAGGTGGAAAACTTCTCAACTCTTTAGGTGAGCGATTTATGGAAAAATATGCTCCAAATGCGATGGAACTGGCTTCTCGTGACGTAGTGTCGCGTGCTATTATCAATGAAATCAGAGAAGGTCGCGGAGTCGGTCCGAGAAAAGATGCAGTTTTTATTGATGTTACACATTTAGGTAAAGATTTAATTATGCAAAGACTTCCTGAACTTCGTGATTTAGCTATCACATTTTTAGGGCTTGACATGATAAAAGAGCCGATTCTTATCTCTGCAACTGCGCACTACTCTATGGGTGGAATTCCGGTAAATATTGCAGGAAATGTTCGCAAAAACAACGCTGAATTTATTGAAGGTTTTTATGCTGCGGGTGAGTGCTCCTGTGTTTCAGTTCATGGTGCTAACCGCCTTGGCGCAAACTCCGTTTTGGAAGCTTTACTTTTTGGTCGTTTTGTCGGTAAAACAATAGTTGCCGAAATTGACAATATTGAACTGCGCGTTGCAACACAAGAAGATGCACAAACTACACTTGATGAAATAAATTGGGTTCTTAGTAATAACGGTGATGAAACTATTCCCGGACTAAGAGAAGAACTTCAACAATGCATGACAGATAACGCAGGTGCATTTAGAACTAAAGATACTCTAGATATAGCTATAGCTAAAGTCAAAGAGCTGAGAGAGCGTTTTAAAAATATCCGTATCAAAGACAAATCAAAAGTATTCAATACCGAACTTCAAGAAGCTATAGAATTTGGTCATATGATTGACTACTCTGCATTTATCGTGGAGAGTGCGGTTGCCAGAAACGAGAGTCGCGGTGCCCACTTTAGAGAAGACTTTGACACTCGTGATGATGAGAATTTCTTAAAACATACGATGGCTTATATGAGTGAAAATGGCGATATTACGCTTGATTACATGGATGTTGTTCTTGGCAAACATGAGCTTAAAGCTAGAACATACTAGAAAAGAAAGGAAGACTTATGAGTACACACAAAATTACTACACAAAAAGTAAACTTCAAAGTATTTCGTTTTAATGCTGATGAAGATTATCTTCCGTATTACGAAGATTACAATATGGAAGTTACTTCCGAAGAAGTTGTTCTAGATATTTTAAATAGAATCAAATGGGATCTTGATGGTAGTTTTTCATACCGTCGCAGTTGTCGTCACGGTATCTGTGGGGCATGTGCAATTAAAGTAAATGGCCGCTCAACTCTCGCGTGTAAAGAGCGAATGAACGACATGATAGAGCTTTTTGGGCATGAGTTAACTATTGAACCATTAAGCATTAAAAGAGCTGTAAAAGACCTAATAATTGATAAGGGAGATTTTTGGGCGAAGCATGACGCTATTCACCCATACCTTATCTCTGATGTTCAAGAACACCCTGAGCACGAACATTTAGTATCACCAGAAGAAGCTGATGAATTACTCGAATCAGACTTATGTATTCAGTGTGGTGCCTGTCACTATGCTTGTCCAGTTGTTGAAATAAATGAAGATTTCTTTGGTCCTGCCGCATTTGCAAAGGCTTACCGTTTTGAAGCAGATGTTCGTGATGATGCCCATACTCAAAGGCTACACAAGTTACATGAAGAGAAGCAGGGTCTTTGGGACTGTGTTAAATGTTTTGAATGTGCAGAAGCATGTCCAAAAGATGTCAACCCGATAGATAAAATCACTAAACTACACCAGATGCTCTTTAGAGAAGGAGTTGCAACTTCAAATGTAGCTACACGTCATGCTGTCGGTTTTAAAAACTCGATTGCTAAAAACGGTGTGCTTGATGAGGGCGGATTAGTTTTATATTCTGAAGGACTTGGAATTGTTAAACATGTGCCTGTCGCACTGAGAATGTTTGCTAAGGGCAAGATTGTTCCACCATGGGGCATAACAAAATCAGAAAATCTTGATGAAATACAAAAGCTTGTTAAATCATCATCAACATCAAAGTTTTAGGAGTTAAAGCAAATGAAAAAATTAAAATATGCACTTTTTACAGGCTGTACTGCTAAACAGAGCACTCCTGAACAATATATGTCAACGTTTGCTGTTGCAGATAAACTTGGAATTGAACTGATAGAACTCACAGAAGCTTCATGTTGCGGGGCTTCTCATCTGCAAGATTATGATGACTTTTTATCTTTAGTTTTAAATGCTAGAAATATTGCTTATGCTGAAAAACACGGTTTAACAATGGTAACTATTTGTAACACTTGTCAACTTAATTCTGCTATGACAAAACACAGATTAGACAAAGACGCTAAGCTAAAAGAAAAAGTAAATGTAAAATTGAGAGAAGTTGGTTTAGAGTATAAGGGTACATCTAATGTCATCCATTTCTTATATGCAATTATTGACGATATTGGTCTTGATAAAATTAAAGAGATGGTTATTACACCTCTAAGTCAGTTTAACATAGCGCCTTTTTACGGTTGTCACAATATCCGCCCCTCTGAGCTTCAAAATGAATCTCATAAAAAAGCGGAAAATCCTTACAACCCTACTTCACTAGATGATTTAATCATCGCTTGTGGCGGTAACAATGTAGATTATGTTCAAAAAAATAAATGCTGTGGTTTCCATGTGGAACTACAGGCTCCTAAAACTGCAGCAGTCCTTGCAGGTAATGCAATCGCCGGTGCTATGGATGCTAATGCTGACTGGATGGTAACTCCGTGTCCGCTTTGTCATCTTAAACTTGATACGCAAACACACCATGCTTCAGAAGCTATCGGTCGTGAAGTTGCACTTCCTGTTTTACACATGCAACAAATGTTAGGTCTTGCTCTTGGATGTTCTTCAGAGCAATTAGGCTTAAAACATCACCTTGAAAAAGTGAATTTCGTATAAATCAATACACCTTTGTAGTTCTCAAGCTCTAAGCTTGAGAATTCGTACAAAACCCCCAATGGAATCAAAATGTCAAACTCAATAGAAATAATATCTTGGAATGTCAATGGAATTCGTGCTGTTGGCAACAAAGAAGCACTCAGATGGATTGATGAGAGAGCACCTGATATTTTATGTCTTCAAGAGATAAAAGCGCTTGAGGAGCAGATTCCAGATAATTTATTTGAGAAGAAATATCAAGAAACT
Source organism: Helicobacteraceae bacterium CG2_30_36_10 (assembly GCA_001873135.1). Classification (GTDB taxonomy): domain Bacteria; phylum Campylobacterota; class Campylobacteria; order Campylobacterales; family Sulfurimonadaceae; genus Sulfurimonas. The sequence continues at coordinate 8,707 of MNYP01000111.1, read as the reverse complement.
ATCGTAAACTCTGCTTTTAAAAAAGGATATAGCGGAACTATGACTTGGAGTACTCTTCAAAGTGATTACATTTCCACATGCCAACATGTTGACACAACAAATGAGGGCAGAATAGTTGAGACGCACTACGACGATATAGTTTTGTTTAATGTATATTTTCCAAACGGTCAAAAAAACGAAGAGCGACTCTCCCATAAAATGAACTTCTACGATGATTTTTTGAATCACTGCCAAGCTCTAAGAGAGAGTGGAAAATCTATAATTATTTGCGGTGATGTCAACACTGCCCACAAAGAGATAGACCTTAAAAATCCAAAAACAAACTCTAAAACATCCGGTTTTTTACCCAGTGAGAGAGCGTGGATAGACAAACTCTTGGCATGTGGATATATCGATACATTCCGTTATGTTCACGGCGAAAAAGTCGACAATTACAGCTGGTGGAGTTACCGCTCCAACGCCAGAGCCAACAATATCGGCTGGAGAATTGACTACTTTTTTATCAGTGAAGATTTAGCAGAGAATCTTGAAGATGCTTTTATACTCGACCAGGTAGAAGGCTCAGACCACTGCCCTGTCGGTATTAGACTCTCGATATAGATTATTTTTTAGGTCTAAATGCTTTTATAATACTTTCATTTGTTTCAATAAAAGGACCCTCTATGAGATCTATACAGTAAGGAACGGCAGGAAAAACTGCATCTAAACATTCACGAATCGACTTTGGTTTTCCAGGAAGATTTATAATGAGACTTTTGCCTCGTATGCCTGCTGTTTGGCGTGAAAGAATAGCTGTTGGAACATACTGCAGACTCACTTGACGCATAAGCTCGCCAAAGCCCGGCATCATCTTCTCACATACATTTTCAGTCGCTTCAGGGGTCACATCTCGAAGCGCCGGTCCTGTTCCACCTGTTGTTACAATCAAGCAGCACCCTGCTTCATCACAAAGCTCTTTCATTGTATCTTCAAGAATATCTTGCTCATCAGGAATACATCTGTACACTATCTCAAATTCACTGGATAAATAATCTTTCATAGTATCCTCAATAGCAACACCTGAAATATCTTCATATATTCCTTTGCTTGCTCTGTCGCTTGCTGTTATAACGCCTATTTTAATCTCTGCCATATATAATTTCCTTTAATTTGTTTGTAAAAAATGGTTTGCATTTTTGATGTAAGTTACAGTTGCTACTTTTAAAAATAGTTCTCTGGCTTGCTCTAAATCTATAATTTTGTCTTCACTTCCTAAGTAAACTTCTATTTTTACACCTTTGTCTTCAAGTTCTTGCAGCTCTTGCAAATCCCATTCAAAACCAAGTAGTTCTTCGAGTTCTTCTACTTTAGTTTTTAAATGTTCAACTATTTTCTTGGCATGTGGAAAAAAACAAGCGTCTATAAACTGTTTAAGATACGCCTCTTCATTTTTTTTATAAGAGAGTAACTGTAATCTTTTAAATTTACTATCTTTTGTCTGAAAAAAAGCGGGAGAGAAAAGCTGAAGCGTATCTACTCTATTTCCACATGCCAACTCTTCTTGTGTGTACTTCAAAGCTTTTATGGCTCCATAACTAAATCCACATGCCGTGTACTCAGACTTCTTTATATACTCATTAAACAGGTACTCTTCTTTTTTGAGAGAAAATCCACTATAGAACTTCATTAAACCTCTTTAAAAGTACTCTGCTATAAGGCTTGAGTGGCATTTTTAGTCCTTTAATGAAATTTCATTTGTACTACTTTTGTATTATACTTTTAAATCGCAACATTTTGCAAGAGTGCAAAAGTTTAATGTTGATTATCTTAAAATAACGCCGCCTTTATTAAAGGGCATCTCTAAAAAAATTGCCACCAGTTACTGTAGTTTGATTATCGTAAAAACTATTGTTTGCCATGCAAACATTCTTCTTTAAAAGTCATAGTTAAATCAGGCAATAGGAGGTAATCATGTACACACTCAATTATAAATATATAAATGATGAGTCTCTGGATCAGTGGTTGCATCAAAATAATTTTTCTTCAAAACAAGAGTGCTTCGTGCAATTTTTTTGTGGCATTACACATGCCAAAACCATGCAGGTAATTGCTACAAAATTAGAAAAAGAACTTCCACATGCCAATATTATTGGAACAACGACCGATGGAGAAATTATAGTCAAGAAATGTCAACTACAATAGATACTTTTATAAATTTTGTTAAACTATACCGGTTTTAGTCATACCTAGATGGTGGAGAGTTGTTAGACAACTATAGCTTTAAAGCTGATATCGTAGGTTAAGAATGCAGCAATTATTAGACAGTGCATCGTATAAAAAAATTACACTCAGTAGCACTATAAACTTTGATTTAGAGAGTGAGCATCTTTATAACTATTCTAATGTTGTGAAATTAACAAAAATACAAAGAAAAATTTTAAAATCATTAATAGAACATAAAAATACGATAGTTACTTATGAAGTTTTAATCAGTGAAGTTTGGCATGATTTTTTTATAAAAGCAAATACGATTGCATCTCACATCAAAGATATTCGTAGGCTTATTCCTGAAAATATGATTGAAAGCGTAAGAGCTGAAGGTTATAGATTAAATCTATAAGAATTAAATTATACATCAATTTTAAACAATATTTAATCGTTTAAAATATAAAATACAACTAGTAGAACTCGCCTGCAAGAATGAAGTGTTTCTTCTAGTAAGTCGGGTGTGTTCTATTTAAATTTCATTTAGATACTCTTTAACCTCATTTTTCGTAATACTTTCTCTCTCATACAGTACTTTTTCAACCTTTTGTATTGCATCTTGCATTGACTCTAAAAAAAGTTTACACTCAGAGTAGAGTCTACTCATAATTATCTCTTCTTCTTTGGCACCGGATATAATTGTTGATCCCATACCATATTCATTTGTCATACTTTTTACCAACTCTTTGGCTTCATCTAAATCACCCTTAGAGCTATTAGCATGTTCACCATACCTAATTCCACATGCCACAATACCTGCTAAAAGCATTTTAACCCGTGATTCTAACTCGTGCTTAATTAACGGTTCGCCTGTGCTTGGAGTAAGTTTCTCATTTGAGAGCATAAGTTTCTCAAAGGGAAGGTCAAAATAAGTAGCAGTGACAGCTTTTCCTGCTTGGTAAGTTATACGAAACATTTTTTGCTCATCATTAAGCATTTGGAGTTTTTTCTTTCCAAACATCACCTTATCTTTGACCTGATGAAAATGCTCAATTGTGACATGAAAATCATTTTGTCTGAGTGAAAGAAGTGCAGCTTCATTTACCAATGCAGCCAGTGAGGCACCGTTAAAACCAACTGTCATATTTGCAACTGCACTAGCATCCAACTCATGCGGAATATTTTTAAGATACTTAGAGAGAATAGACTCCCGCTCCCTCTTTGTCGGTAGCTCAACAAAAATTCTTCTGTCAAACCTGCCTGCACGAAGCAGTGCCGAATCTAAGACTTCTATCTTATTTGTTGCAGCTATTACTATGACACCGCTAGAGCCCTCAAACCCATCCATCTCGGTTAAGAGTTGGTTCAGGGTAGCCTCTCTTTCATCATTTCTTTGCCCGTCTCTTGTTTTACCCACAGCATCAATCTCATCTATAAATATTATAGAGGGGGAGTTCTTTTTTGCGGCAGAGAAGAGTTCGTGCACTCTTTTTGCTCCCATACCTACATAGATTTGAACAAAAGAGGCGCCACTTTGATAGTAAAATGGAACTCCGGCTTCATGTGCGACAGCCTTGGCAATCATAGTTTTACCCACACCTGGAGGACCAACAAGCAACACACCTCTTGGCATACGTGCTCCAAAACTCTTATATCGTTTTGGATTTTTCATAAAATCTATAATCTCTTCTAGTTCAATTTTAACATCAGAAATACCGCCTATATCACTAAAAGTTACATCACTTTTTATAGCTTCAACAGGGGCACTTGAATCTGTACTGGGTGTACTAGTTGAACGATTTGTAAAGAGTCCGCCACCTTCTTGAAAATTTTTATCTTGTTTTTGCCACCATCGAAGGATCAAAGTTCCAAGTCCAAGAAACAAAACTCCAATGAGCAAATATATAACAATGTTAGAGTCGCTCTTAACTTCCACTTTGTAATCAAAAAACATTTTTGGGGTAACTTGTGATGATGCTATTTTGTAAAAATCATTATCTGTTTTTAAGTAGACATACTCTTTTGTTACAATTACCTCTTTTACTGTGTGATTATCAAGAATCTCAGTTGCACCGCGCAGAGTAATTTGGTCTGCGTTATCTCTAAGAACCGCAAACAGTACAAGGGCGACCACAAAAAAAGCTGATACATAGAGCACTATTCTATTTGTTTTAAAGTTTAGCATAGTTAGAATTTCCTCTTGCTTCATAATTTGAAACAGTAATCCAATCTCCGACTAAATCATCATCTGATTCAACTAAGATTTTATTGAAATGTTGGTCATGTCCATAATACAAACCATCTTTTTGACTCTCTATCAGTACTTCCAACGAGCCTTTAAAATCTTTTCTAAATTCAAAGTTTTTATTATTTATTAACTCTTCTATCTCGTGGAGCCTTTGTTTTGCAACTTTTCCATTCACTTCTGGTTTCATGGTTGCAGAGGGTGTTCCATCTCTTTTTGAGTAGGTAAAAGCATGCAGATGTGTAAGCGGCAACTCTTTTGCATTTCTCATAGTTTCAAGCCATAACGCTTCACTCTCTCCCGGATGTCCGGTAATAAAGTCTGTTCCTATGGCAAAACCTTTGGATGACAAGAGTTCAAAAAGTTCTCTGTCTTGTTTATAAACGTTTCTTCTGTTCATCAACTTTAACATTGCAGGAGAAGTGTGTTGGAGTGCAATATGGAGATGTTTTTCAAGCCAAGGTTCATCCAAAATCTCTTTGAATTCATCACTTATTTGAATAGGTTCTACACTTCCAAGTCTTATACGTCTCACGCCGCGAACTTGAGATATTTTTTTCATTAGTTTTGCTATGGAAGTACCTTCTCCCTGCCCGTAACTGCCGACATTTGTTCCCGTTAGAATAAACTCGCCAAAGCCATTTAATGCAAGTCTAGAAATCTGCTCTATAATTTTGTCTTCACTCATACTTCTGGCATTACCGCGAACAAAGGGAATTATGCAGTAAGAACAGCGAAAGTTACACCCTTCTTGAATCTTTATAAATGCCCTGCTCTTACCAATGAAGTCATCAACTACCGTTTCATCGATATGGTTTAAATCCCCAGGGTCATAAAATGGTTTCTGTTGTCCTAGTAAAAAATCTATTTTTTCCTTTTCACTCTGTCCAAATACACCATGAACCCGATTTTCTTTAAGAAGTTTTTCACCTTTTGTATGCGCACCGCAACCGGTTAAAAAGATTTTAGCACCACCATTTTTTTCCACATGCCCGATGTAAGAACGAACATTTGAATCGGCTCCGTTTGTAACGGTGCAAGAGTTCACAACAATCACATCTGCCTCACTCTCATCTTGGGTAATATCATACTCTTTTAATGAGCTCATCATTACCTGAGAATCGTACAGGTTGGTTCTACAGCCAAAGGTTTTAAAGTATACTTTTTTCTTCATTACTCTATCTCGTTAGTGTTAAAAGGTGGTGTTTTTGCCGATTTTTCTAAATGTAACATTTGCGTAGGGTATGCGATGGTAATATCATTTTGGGCATTAAAAGCATCTACAATTTCCAAAGATATAACACTTCTTAGAGTCAGTGTGGCATAAGCATTTGTTAAATACCAAGCATCAATGGTTATGCCGTTAGACTCTATAAATGTAAAAATTCTAGGTTCAACATTTGTATTTTTAAGACTATATTGATTTCGAAGTTTGTTTAACTGTTTTCTCGTAATATCTGTATACCCTTTAGAGTATTTTTTTGTTATCTCTTTGACCAAATGCATAGCTTTTTTATGATTTGAATCAAAGGTTATCGTTATCGCAACACCGTCCCAGACTGTCTTAAGGGTGCTGTGTGTATAGTTGGCAATCATTCTCGTAAACACATAATTATTTGGAATAAAAATAATTCTACCTGCCCTTCTGTTGTATGTTACCGAGGTTAAGGTAATATCTTCAAGTATTGTTATACGAAGTAAAGATATATCCATAACATCTCCAACATACATTATTCCGTCCATATCGACACGAATCCTGTCCCCGACATGGATGCTTCCGCCAAATACTATAACAAGCCATCCCAAAATACTCATAAACCAATCTTTCATAGCAATAGCGATACCCGCAGATGCAAATCCTAGAATGGTCACTAAATAACTAACATTTTCAATATAATTAAAAAATAAAATCAAAACAATCAAGGTTACATTTGAAAAAGTGATAATTTTATTTGCCATATAGAATCGTTCGTTGTCTGTAATATATTTTTTAACTATAAGCTTAAGTAAAAAAAAGAAAATCAATACAACTAAGATAATCACTCCGATATTAGCAATTCTCCAGACTTGCCTCTGCATCTCTTTGTCTATATTTATTTCAATTATTTCTAAGCGTTTTTGATAGACCTCTTCAGTCGCTTTGATAGTATCAAGTGCTGTCTCAAATCTTTCTAATTGCTTTTCTTTAGCCACAGCTTCTTGGGCATATTTATTTTCACTATCTATGGCGATAATATTTTTATAAATATCTCTCTCTTTTCTAAGCAATCCAATAAGTTCAATCAATTGCTCTTTTCTTTTTATATAGTCATCAAAATCAAGTTCTAAAGTTTTAATGAGCGATATACCGGTAAATATATCAAAGGGGTTTGTAATTGCCGGGATGTCTTCTACGTTTGGAGGAGTAAGAAGTTTTGAAAAAGGGGCACTGTCCTTTTCTTTTAACATTTCTATCTGCGAAGCTAGAATTTTTTCTTTTGAAACCAGGGCACTTAACTCATCTTTTTCGCTTGCCGATTGGGCTTTTCTTTTGAGATAGTTTATTCTTTGTCTAATCTTATCGAGGTTTTCTCTGACTTCTAAAGATGTCAGATATGAAGCATAACTTTTCATCCAAACTTTCTCTGAAGATATTTTCTCTTCAAGTATCTTTAGCTCAGCAAAATAATTACTTACAGCTTTTTTATTTTGTTCTTCTTGTTCAATTAGAGTCTGTTGTGCTGTTAAATTATTTTCTGACACTACATCTTTGGCAAAAAGGATGCAAGAGACGAGCAAGAAAGAAAAAAATAGTTTATTCATCAAGACTCTCCAAATTTGTTGAGTACGCTTATAATAGTATCTTTGCTTATTTCATCAGTTATAGTTACGTTACCTATGCCAACAGGAATAATAAAAGTGATATTTGAGTCAGAACTTTTTTTATCAAGAAAGAATGTTTCATAAAAAATATCTGTATTTTTAATCATATAAGTAGTGGGTAAATTGTATTTTTCTAAAAGAGTCTTTATTCTCAAAGCATCTTCAGCACTCATAAGTTCCATTGCAACTGCAGTTTCGTTTGCCATCACCATGCCGATAGCAACTGCCTCACCGTGTAAAAAAGTTTTATATTTAGTTTCATTTTCTATAACATGACCGAAGGTATGTCCGTAATTTAAAGCGGCTCTTAAACCGTGCTCTTTTTCATCTTGGGCTACAACATTTGCTTTTGTTTTAACTGCTTCTTTTATTGCCTCTTGTAAAACATCGGCATTTTTTAGCTCTGCACTCTCTAAAAATTCAAAAAAATCTTTATTGAACGTAACTGCCATCTTTACTATTTCAGCAATACCTGCACCAAACTCACGCGCGGGTAAAGTAGCTAAAAAACAGGGGTCTATATAAACCGCTTTAGGCTGATGAAAAGCTCCTATGAGATTTTTCCCATAAGCGTTATTCATACCCGTTTTACCGCCGACGCTTGCATCAACCTGAGAAAGTAAAGTAGTAGGAACTTGAATAAAATCTATTCCTCTTTGGTAAATACTCGCGGCATATCCGGTCATGTCGCCAATAACACCGCCGCCAAAAGCTATAAGCATAGATTTACGGTTAAAGCGATGATTAAACAAAGAGTCTAAAATAGTATTTATACTTTGCTGATTCTTATACTCTTCTCCATCAGCAACCGTAATAATATAAAGCTCTTTTGCAGAAATTTTTGAAAGGAGATATGCTAAATGCAAACCTGCAACTTTCGGATTGGTAATGACAGCTACTCTAGTGTCAAAATGAATTTTTGCCAAAGTATCAATACTAATATCGTATGAGTTGTCAATAACTTGTTTTAAGGGGATGTTTACTTGCATTATTTATCCAGATTTATAATTAAAGGGCACCTCTAAAAACTCTAGCCAGCTTCAGCTTTACAAAGAAGTTCACAATCAAGGCAACCCTTTGAAGCCCTAGCCATAGCTAAGGCGAAAAGGGGTAACGCAGAGTGTGGATTTCTTTGTAAAGCCCTACGGGAGGGTTTAAAAAAGCGATATGCCATAAAACTTTTTATCGCCTTAGCTTTGGCTAAGACTCAAAAAAGATTTTACACCATCTCATCTTTTTTAACTCCCTTTGAAGCCCTAGCCATAGCTAAGGCGAAAAGGGGTAACGCAGAGTGTGGATTTCTTTGTAAAGCCCTACGGGAGGGTTTAAAAAAGCGATATGCCATAAAACTTTTTATCGCCTTAGCTTTGGCTAAGACTCAAAAAAGATTTTACACCATCTCATCTTTTTTAACTC
>MNYP01000166.1 GCA_001873135.1 Helicobacteraceae bacterium CG2_30_36_10 | reverse complement strand
ATATTTGAATAGTCATAAATAGCGTCCATTTTAGAACTAGGGTAGAGCACATCATCACTTCTATTTTTTGTAACACTTAAACGAAGTTCTTGGTCTTCAGTTACGCTTACAAAGGCTTTTGCCATCAAACTTTTCTTTTTATAGGCTTGCATATCTTCATAGGCTGGTTGGTATGCTGTTCCTGAAGCTGCATAGTTACTCACTTGCTCCGACATAGTGTCACCATTACCATCTACATACTGCCCGCTAGCCTCACTTGAACCACTTACTAAAACTCTTACAACATCATTCCCACCGCTTACTGTAGCGCCGACTTTTGTGTAGCCCCAGCTTCCAAAACCGAAGTTTACTTCACCGTGCAGATCTTTTGTAGGTTTTTTAGTCGTGATTTTAACGCCGCCGCTCATAGTTCCAAAAGTCTCAACATCATACGGACCTTCGATAACTTCAACATCTTCTATTTGGCTGGCAAGTATGTGAGAAACGGGCGGGTCCATTCTGTTTGGACAGGCACCGCAAACCTTAGTTCCATCAACCTCTACCGAGATATTGTCTCTTTTCTGACCACGAATATAAATGTCATTTGCAATACCGCTGCGGCGATTCATGTCGATACTCGGCACTTTTGTACTAAGGGCTTGGGCTAAATCTGCTGAGATTTTAGCGTTTTGGGCAACTTCGGTGATTACAGTTGACTCTACACTGATTGGAGAGAGTTGTACTTCTGCCGCGTACAAAGACGCCACCGCGATGAGAGAGAGAGGAATAATTCTGTTCATAGTATTTACCTTAATTTATTTAATTACAAGATAATATAAAGTTAGTGTTACAAAAGTGTTAAAAAGTAAATAAAAATTTGCTAAAATTCGCGTATGAGTAAAACAGAAAAAATAAAAAGAGTCGTTTTAGTAGCCCTAGGTTTCGGTTTTGCCACTTATTTGATTATGAGTGGCATGGCGATTTTAAATAAGGATGAGAGTAATAGTACAAAGGTGGAGGAGATTAAGTAAGTTTTTTCATTAACACAAACTCACTCAAACACAATCTTTTTCGCTTCAATCTTCATCACGCGGTCGCAATACTCCAACATTCTCTCATCATGCGTGACCATAATGATGGCTACGTTTTGTTCTGCGGCGATTTTTTTGAGCATTTTTACTACACTGATGGAACGTTCGGTGTCCAGAGCGGCTGTCGGCTCGTCTGCTAAAATGATTTCAGGGTTATTTGCTAAGGCTCTTGCAATAGCTACTCTTTGGTTTTGACCGCCTGATAGTTGAGAGGGTTTGTTGTAAGCTTTGTCGGCAATGTCAAAATATTTGAGCAACTCCATGGCATGTGCATTTGCTTCTTTTGTAGGTATTTTGTTGGTTTGAGGCACTAAGGTCACATTTTCTATCACGTTTAAAAAAGGGATGAGATAATGCGCCTGAAAAATAAAACCTATCTTTTCGCGTCTAATTTGTCTTGAGTTGTTGGTGAGCCAGTGGTTGTCGTATACCTTCTCCTCTCCCAGCCAAATTTGCCCGGATGTCGGGTCAACTACGCAGCCTATCATCATAAGCAGAGTTGTTTTTCCCGCACCGCTTGGCGCCACAAGAGCGATGAGCTCTCCCTTGTTTACGGTAAAAGATGCTCCGTCAATGACGCTCACAAAACTATCTCCGCTTCCAAAACTTTTTGTTAAATTTTCGATTCTTATGCTTTGTACTTTTTTCATATCAGCCTCCTATTGCCACGGTTGGATCCGCGTGAATAACTTTGCCCACACCGACAAACGATGCTAAAACAGAGGCTAAGATGATGACTACAAAAAGTCCAAGAGCGTCAGGCGCTTCTAAAACAACTCTTTTTGGAAATTTTTCATAGATAAGATGAGAGAAAATATTTCCAAATATAAAAGCAAAAAAGCCAAGAATAAGCGTCTCTTGAACAATCATCTTCACAATAATGCTATCGGGAATACCGATGAGTTTCATGATGGAAATCTCTTTCATTTTCTCTAAGGTCATGGTATAGATAATGAGACCTATGATGATAGTAGAGACCACAACCAAAATAGCGGTGAAAAGTCCTATCTGCTTTGAAGACCTCTCAACGAGATTTTTGGTTAAAATAGTTGTCTGCTCCTCATTTGTATAAACGCCTACATGTTTCCACATGCCAAGCTTTTTAGCTATTTGCGCGACGTCATACCCCTCTTTAACGGTGGCTACGACCGTGTTTACTGTGTGTATATCGCCGCTTGCGTTTATGCCTCTTTCTCTGTCATTTCGAATGATGGCATTTGAGAAGCTAAACTGCAACTCTTGCGCATCTTTAAGACTGATGTAGATGAGCGGTTCTCCGCCTGAGGAAACCGTCCCTTTTGTAAGCCCCACGACGGTGAAATAGTTACGGCCTATTTTAATTTTGTCTTGGAGTTTAAAACCAGACTCAGTGGAGATGACGGCTTCATAATGGCTCTTTTGCAGAGTGCGTCCTGCAATTAAGTTTGCACTATTTATTGGGTTTATGCTTCCAAAAGGGTTAAACCCCACGGCGGTTACACGCACGGGCTTGTCTAGTCCGTAAAGCTGCAAATTTTGAAAAGTGAGCGCTTCAGATTTGTCGATTCCCTCGATGACTTTGAGAGTATCTTTAAAATCTTCATGTATGCGAGAGGACTCGGCGAAGGGTCCCAAAGTGTCCTCTTGAACAATCCAAATATCGACGCTGATATCTTTAAGCAGTTTCTCGGCATCGACCATCATGCCGCGGTAAACTCCTATCATAATCAACACGATTCCAAGGAGCATGCCCACGCCCATGGCGGTGACTATAAACTTGCCTAAAGTGTGTGAAATATCTTTTTGGGCAAGATTTATCATAAATGAACCCTCATCCCCTCGGACAACGGTTTTTTACTTGCATCTGGAACTATAATTTTAGTACTCTCATCAACTCCCGATTGTACGCCTACAAACTCTCCTGAACGTGCGACAATGCTCAGTTCTACAAAATGTGCGGTACTGTTTTGGACAATCCAAACGCCGTTTTTGCCGTTTTTTAAAGAGAGAAGTGCCGCTTTTATAGTCAAAATATCACTAAAATTTTGAGTCGTAATTGCCACCTGTGCCTGCTCGTTGATATAAAACGGAGTAGGGAGCGTGTCAAAGGAGATGTTTACCTGTCTCTCCTGAGTCACGGCATCGCTGATTGCCGAGATGCGTTCTAGCGTACCGCTCAAAATAGTATCGCTCTGTGAACGCAGTGTGATGTCCACTTTTTGACCTGCTTGCACGGTGCTGCTTATCTGCTCGTCAATGTAGGCTTCGACCCACACGGTTTTAGTATCGAGCATTTTTAAAATAGACTGCCCCGCTGAAACTGTTTGGGAAATTTGTGCATCTTTAGCGATGACATAGCCGTCTACGGGTGCGTAAATACTTAGGCGTGAGAGTTTCACCTTGAGGGCCTCTATACTTTTTTGCACTCTAAGTACCTCTGCTTGGCTTGAATTTATACGGGCGTGACTTGAGGCAATTTGTGCATTTATGATTTGCAAATCTGCATTGGCTTTGTCGTACTCAGCTTTGGCTACATACTTTTGTTTATAGAGTTTTTCATAGCGCTCGTAGGATATTTGTAGGAGTTCTTTTTGAGCGTTTAGGCTTTGGAGCTCTTTTTGAGTCGCTACAGATTCATAGCGAACCTTTACAAGTGAAGCCTTCGCTTCTTCGAGTAAATTCGGCAAATCTACCGGGTCTATTGTTGCAAGTAAATCGCCTTTTTTTACCCATAAACCCTCGTCGCTAAGGATGTTTGTCAGACGTCCGCCTGTTTGTGCGCTGATGGTGTAGATATCTTTTGCATCGACGTTCCCGATTCCAAATACTTGTACATTTAAAGAAGTTCTCTTTGGAGAGAGCGTTTCGTAAGTTGACTTTGGAATATAAACTTTAAAATAAAAAGCGACCGAGCCCAGAGCAAGGATTAAAAGAGCGATAAGATATTTTGTCCATGTTTTCATATTTGTTTTCCTGTAAGATATTTGATACGATTTTGAGCCATACTGCGGCTGAAATAGGCCTCTAACAGACCAAGTTCTGAAGAGAGTTCCAAGGCTGTTGCATCGAGCACTTCAATGTAGGTCACTAAGCCCTCTGTGTACCTTGCGTTAATGAGTTCTTTGGTTGCAACTGAGGCTTCAAGCTGAGATTTTTTAGCAATGATAGTGTTTTCATAGCGTTTTAAATCAATAAGCAAAGCCTCCAACTCCTCTTGAAGAGCTAAAAGTTTCCCATTTTTAAACTCTTTGACACTGCTTGTGGCTATGCTCGCCGTTTGTTCTGCAGCACTTAAACTTCCGCCCGTGTAGAGGGGAATATTAAGTACTACTCCAACCACGCTTGCATCGTAAGCATTGAGCGTGTCAAAGTAGGTGTATGAGGCAACCGCGTCGAGGGAGCCGTAATGCGAAGCTTTTGCAGAGTTGTGCAAAAGGGTGCTTTTTTGGATGTTTTGTTCATAAATTTTGAGCTGAGTGTTGTTTAAGAGAAGGTCGTCTGAGAGTTGCTCGGGAGTAAGGTTCATTGTGTTTGTATCGGTGAGAAGATTTGTTTGCAACTCTACTAGCCCGAGTTTTTTTTCACCCATATAGAGCCAAAGGCTTGAGAGTGCTTTTTCGTACGAAGCCTCTGCAGTGCCGAGTGAGTCTTTTGCTCCGTAATATGCCGACAAAAAGCGCGTCTCATCGGAACTTGTTTTTATGCCTTGTTCTACAAGTGCGTGGGCTTGAGCGTGAAGCTCTTTTTTTGTCTGCATATCTTTTTGAAAAACAGTAATAGCTTTTTTTTGAACGAGAGCGGTTTCATAGAGAGATTCGACCTTGTAAATCATCAAAGCCTTCGTCTCTTCTACTGATAAGCTGGCGATTTGGGTGTCTACTTGTGCGGCGTCTATCTTGGAGCTTGTTTGAGAAAAATCCCAAATTTTTTGTTGCAAGGTGACTCCGGCTTGCCAGCCTTGCTCATCAAGCGTTTTAAACTCCCCGTTTTGAGGTAAAACATAGGTATGAAGCACATCGTACTGAGCTTGAAAATTTATATGAGGCAAATAGGCAGAGCGTGCACTTTTTTGTGCTTGCTCACTTTTGGAGACCTCAAGCATAAAGCTTTTTATATCGGGGTGATTGTCTAGCGTTTTATCTATACACTCCTGCAAAGTCACCATTTGTGCTGACAAAGAAGAGAGAAAAAGAGCTGTGAGAAATAAATATTTTTTTATCATTTAAAAAAGCCTATTGAAGAGATTTAATATAGTACTCTTCAAGCATTAAGGCAATGTTAAAATTGGATAAGGAACTATTGATCGTTTAAACACGCAACACAGATTCTAGATTCAGGTATGATTTTTAGTCTATTGATATTAATTTCCTCTTCACAAATATCACAAAATCCAAAATTTTCATGAAAAACTTTATCTTTTGCATAGTGAAGTTTTTTTAATCTCATTTTAGAGTCTTCTAAAAGTTTTTTGTTGACCTCTTGTTCTTGTCTGGCTTCTTGTCTTGTGAGTCGACCCAAAGAGACATCAGGAGCAATGGGCTTAATTTTATCTTTGAGTAGTTCAATATTGAGTTCTAAATCACTTATCTGTTGAGTAATAATAGTAAACATCTCCTCTTGAGTCTCTTTGTTCATTTACGGCTCCTATCTAAACAACAGTAAAGGTTTTTTGGACTTTAACATCATTTTTGTTGTAAAACTTCCAAAAATAGCGCTTCTAAATCTGTTGTGACTGTAAGCACCCATGGCAATCATATCTAAATCGTTCTCTTCTTGATATGTACAGAGTGCTTGAAGAACCTCTCCGCTTAAAGATTTGGTTTTGACCTCAATGGCGGCATTTGCAAAGAGTGATTTGGCTTCATCTAAAAGTCTGTTTGAAGCAGTAGTATCTCTATTCACGTTGATAATATGTCTTGTAATATTTGGGAAAATCGGATTTTGTTTTCCTACAATTATGGCTTTTTTAGCATATTCACTTCCGTCATACGCCATTAACATGGACTTTATAGGGGTAAATTCTTTGTTTACAAGCAAGATTGGAATACTAAGCGTTCGTATGAGTTCCTCAGTATGGCTTCCGATAGTTGAATCATTTTCCCCTTTTAAACCGATGATTGCTATTTTTAAATCTTTTGATAACTCATCTAATGTTTCGTAAAGGGTTCCATGTTTTTGCATGGTAGTAAAATTTGTTATATTTTGAGATTTCATATACAGCTCCATCTCTTTTAAAACAGCTTTTCCTTTAGCAATAAGCCTTTTGCTCTCTTGTATCTCCTCGTTGACTAGCTCAACTAAGAGGTCGTCTTTAGAACCTAAGCCGATGTTTCCGCTAAGATTCACTCTTTTAGAAATATGTGAATGCTCTACAACATTAAGTAAAACCAGAGGCAAATTTAAATTTTTAGATATAAATATGCCGTAGTCACAAACCGCTTTTGATAATCTTGAGCCATCTAAGCAAACTAATACTTTACTCATTTTTAGTGTCCTCCCATTACTTTTTTTATCTCTTGGGGTTTGTCATGAACCCCAAATCTATCTATGATTGTAGCACTTGCGTCATTTTGTCCAACCACTACCACCTCTGCACCCTCACGTCTGAGTTTTATAACTGCTTTGTCTAGGGCATAGACGGCAGATATATCCCAAAAGTGTGCTTTTGTTAGGTCTATAATAACTTTATCGACAACCTCTTTAAAATCAAATATTTTATAAAATTTATCGGCACTGTTAAAAAACACCTGACCAACAAATTTATAACTCTTGATTGTATTGTCTTCACTGTATGAAGTGTCACAATACATAAAGTGAGATATTTTGTTTGCAAAAAAGAGCGAAGCCAAAAGAACACCACTAAGTACTCCCGCGGCTAAATTGTGCGTGGCTACTGTGACAATAACTGTCGCAAGCATAACGAAACTAGTAGAGAGTGGCAGAGTTTTTAACTTTTTAAAAGTGCCCCAATCGAAGGTTCCGATGGAGACCATAATCATAACAGCCACTAAAGCGGCCATAGGGACAATAGTTAAAATATCGGCTAAAAAGACTACCATAAGAAGAAGATAAACACCGGCTAAAAAAGTAGAGAGTCTTCCACGTCCGCCTGATTTTACGTTTATGATAGACTGTCCAATCATCGCACAACCGGCCATTCCGCCCATAAGACCTGAAGCAATATTTGCAACACCTTGCCCTTTACACTCTCTGTTAGTATCACTTGGGGTATCTGTTAAATCATCTACAATAGTTGAAGTCATTAAAGACTCAAGGAGTCCGACAACTGCAAGGGAGAGAGCATAAGGAAAAATAATCATCAAGGTTTCTAAATTCAAAGGAATATTAGGAAACAAAAATATAGGCAGAGTGTCGGGGAGTTGTCCCATATCTCCGATCGTTCTTACATCTAACCCCATAAAAAAGACGACTAAAGTCAATACAACGATGGTTACCAAAGGAGAAGGGAGCATGGTGCCTATTTTTGGAATATAAGGAAAAAGATAGATAATCCCAAGCCCGGCAAGAGTGAGGGCATAGACATGCCAAGTTACATTTGTCAGTTCAGGGAGCTGTGCCATAAAAATTAAAATGGCTAAGGCATTTACAAAACCAACCACAACAGCACGCGGTACAAAACTCATAAATCGTCCAAGCTTTAAGTACCCCGCTATAACTTGCAATACTCCCGTTAAAAGAGTTGTTGCCAGCAGATACTCTAAACCATAGTCTCTTACTAAGGTTACCATAAGCAGAGCCATAGCGCCCGTCGCCGCACTTATCATCCCCGGACGACCTCCGAAAAATGATATAACAACGGCTATACAAAACGAAGCATAAAGCCCAACTTTTGGGTCAACGCCCGCGATAATAGAAAAGGCAATCGCTTCAGGAATGAGAGCGAGTGCGACTACGATACCGGCTATTGCATCACCTCTTATATTTCCAAACCACTCATCTTTTTTAAAGTATTTTTTTATCATTTATGCCCTTATTTATTTATTTTTATTGATATTTTGATATTTGTAAGAATTACATTTGGGATTTGCCTTTTAGTTTTACGAGTGCCTAATAATAATAATAAAAAAGTCATAAAGGTAAGGTAAATCTTCAAAAATTAGGAGACTCAATGATGCAGTCTTTGTGTTAAGATACTATAGCCAAGGAGTGTAATCATTGGAAATACAGAAGCAAAGGCAATTAAACCAAAACCGTCAAGTAATACATCTCGTCCATCAATATTTGTAGTAAGATAGATTCCAAATGCGGTAACTATGGGAACTGTAATTTCAGAAGTTGTGACTCCTCCAAGGTCAAATGCAAAAGCAGTCATCTGTTCTGAGGCGAAATATGATAGAGTACTTTAAGGAGTTTTGTCCGACTGTTTTTTTCCTCTTCATTATACCTTGTAAAATGTTTGCTGAAATGTCCATAATGCCCGACTTCATCTTTATATATCAGGTGGGCAATTTTTTGCAGAACAGGCTCATTGATGTCGCTAGCATAGGATTGCATCGCCTTATAAAAAGTGCTAGTCCCCGTTTCTATAATCATCCTTGCAAGACTTTTTATATCTTGCATCGTTCTTTGAAATGAAATTGTTAATGAACTGATGTCTATTTATCAATTTCCTTACTTTTTAAGTTATCCTTTATAAAAAGGCTTCAAACAGCAATATTCTATGTAATGTAACATAAAATAATATAATTGTACATAAAACAATCTAAATAATCTCCACACCTTTAGCAAAGTTCATAGTTACGCAGTGAAGTGAGCCGTGTTGGCGGATAAGTACCGAACAATCGACTCCTACAACTTCCAGATGTGGTAGACTTTTTCTGAAAATGTTAAGTGCTTCTTCGTCTTGTGCAATGTTATAGGTTGGAACAATCACTGCACCGTTCACAAAAAGAAAATTTGCATAAGTTGCGGGAATCCTTTCCTCGTCAAAGTACACAGGCTTTGTCATCGGAAGGGCTATAAGTCTAAAGTCATGAGTTTTTGCTATTGTCTGAAGCTCTTCTTCCATAAGTTTTAACTCTTTGTAATGTTCATCATAAATATTTCCACATGCCACGTACATAATTGTTTTTTTATCAATAAATCTCGCAAGTGTATCAATATGAGAGTCTGTGTCATCGCCTGCCAAGTAGCCATGGTTGAGGTATAAAACTTCTATAGCACCGAGCGTCTCTTTAATTTTTTTTGTGATTTGCTCAGACGTAAAAGTATTGTTTCTATTTTTGTTCAGTACACACTCTGCAGTGGTTAAAATAATTCCTTCACCGTTACTCTCAACTCCACCGCCTTCTAAAATAAAGTCTACAGTTTGCATCTCTTTAGAATAGTGCTGAGAAATGGCTCTGCTCATCCTGTTATCTTTATGAGCGTCAAATTTTGAGCCCCAGCCTGTAAAAGTAAAATCCAGAAGTGTAATATTTGAATTTTCTTCTACACATAAAACGGAACAGTCTCTCGCCCAGGTGTCATTTGTCTCGAACTCTACAAAGTACAAATTCTCATTTTCATCAAAGTGTCTCTTCACCGCTTGGATGTCACTACAGACGACCAAACACTTCTGATACTTTATAATGGCATTGATTATATTTATAAAAGTTTTTTCTGCTTCATCTAAGTAATCAACCCAATCACTCTTGGCATGTGGAAATATAATTTGTGTAAAACTTTGTTCTTCAAACTCTGCGATAAATCTTCTTTTCATTGGTAATATTCCCATATTTAATAAATTTTATTATTTTATCGGCTTTGGTATAAAAGGGGGCTTTGAGTGTAGAGTTGAAGAGTAGTTTTTTTGAGGATGAACTATGTTCAGAGCCTTGCACAGGAACTACAACCTGTTTATTATAGCCTTACTCGTTTCTCACTCGGATAATCTATAAATAACATGGTATAATTTTTTTCATTAAAGGAAATTGAAATGGCAAAAGTAATTTTAGGTTTAGACTTAGGGATAACTTCAATCGGCTGGGCATTGGCAAGTGTAGATGATGAAAACTCACAAAATAGTAAAGTCATAGACAGTGGGGTTAGAATTTTCACCATTGCTGAACATCCAAAAGATGGTAAATCTTTAGCTCTTCCAAGGCGTGAAGCCAGAGGTGCAAGGCGGACTACAAAAAGAAAAGCACAGAAAATCCGCTCTATTAAAAGGCTACTTCTTCAAAATAAAGTCATAGATGAAAATGAGCTAGAAAATCTTTTTATCGGTAATAAAAATCAGCTGGATGTTTGGCAATTAAGAAAAGATGCTTTATATAGATTGTTAAGTAACAAAGAGCTCTCTCGCATTATGATTCATCTTGCCAAACATCGAGGGTATGCTTCAAACAGAAAAAGCGAAGAGCCGAGCGATAGTGAAGGCAAAGCAGTACTCTCCGGAATAGCTGAAAATGAAAATACACTTAAAAACAAAACTTATCTGACCGTAGGTGAATACCTGTTTACAAAAACTAAAAAGCGAAACGGCAAAGATAGTGAGGGCAAATTAAACTATGCAAATTCTGTCTCAAGAGCGATGCTGATGAATGAAATTAAAACTATTTTTGCAAAACAAAAAGGGTTCGGGAGTAGTTTTGTTAATGATGCACTTTTAGAAAAATACAGCGAGATAGCATTCTCTCAAAGGTCTTTAAAATCTGTTGAAGATATGGTTGCAAACTGTCCATTTGAGAAAGATGAACTAAGAGCATCGAAGAGTTCTTTTACTTTTGAGAAGTTTCGAGCCTTACAAAAACTAAAAAATTTAAGAATTATCACGCAAAATGGAGAAATGGCACTCTCAAAAGAACAGATAAACCAAGCTATTCACAAAGCACAAAAAGGAACTTTTACATACAAAACATTAAAAACTCTCTTTGGCTTAGACAAAAATGCACAGTTTAAAGGTTTAACCTATTTCGACCATAAAACAGGAGAATCTACCAAAGACCCAGAAGCAGCAAAACTATTAGATTTTAGTGCCTATCAAAAGATACAAAAAGCAATCGAGAATGCCGACCATCTTTTTTGGAGCAAGATAGAGAGTGACGATGCTCTTTTAGATGCAATTGCAAAAGTTTTGACTACAGAAAAAGATGATAAAAAATCTTTGGAGAAACTCCACAAAATTATTTACAACGAAGCGGTGTGTAACGCACTTGTCGGTGTCTCTTTTTCAGGTTTTGGACATCTTAGCACCAAAGCATTGACAAAAATAATTCCACATTTAGAAGATGGGCTAGACTACGACAAAGCGTGTGAAAAAGCAGGATATGACTTTAAAGCTATTTTTCAAGTGGACAAAACAAAATTTTTACCGCCTCTGAGCGAGCAAGAAAATGTAGAGATGACAAATCCTGTGGTAAAAAGAGCAATCGCTCAAATGCGACTTGTGTATAACGCCATAGCCAGAAAACACGGTGCGCTTGACGCTGTGCATGTGGAGTTTACAAGAGATATAAAAAATTCTCACGAAGATAGAAAAAAGATAGAAAAAGCACAAGGGGAATTTAGAGATAAAAAAGATGAAGCCAGAATTCATGCAGTGGAGATTTTAGGTAAAGAGCCAAATGTAAAAGAGCTTTTGAAGTTTAGACTTTGGAAGGAGCAAAACGGTGAATGTATTTATAGCGCAAAAGAAATTCGTCCTGAGCATTTGATGGACAACTTTGCAACTGAGGTTGACCATATATTGCCCTACAGCCGTTCTTTGGATGACTCTTTAATCAACAAAGTTTTATGTTTTACAAAAGAGAACCAAGATAAGGGAAATAAAACTCCTTTTGAGTATTTTGGAGCCGACAAAGAGTCGTCTGTATGGCAAAATTTTGTCGGCAGAGTCGAGGGGCTGAAAAATTTAAAATATGCAAAGAAAAACAGACTCACTAAAATGAACTTTGACGAGAGCAGTGAGAACTCTTTTAAAGATAGAAACAAAAATGACACTTCGTACATCTCGAAATTTGTCAAAAATTACATAGAAGCGCATGTGGAATTTAGAGAGTCCAAAATGAACCGCCATGTGTTTACGATGAACGGAATGCTCACTTCTCAACTCCGATACAAATGGGGCGTGGGAGACAAAAACAGAGATACGCATCTACATCATGCAGAAGATGCAATCATTTTGGCATTTTCCACGCAATCACAGGTGCAAAAGCTTTCAACGGTATCGGCTTCAAGAGAAGGCTTTAGTTATAAAAATAGAGAGGAAAAAGCAAAACATCTTAAGTTTGAACCACCTATGGAAGAGTTCGGGACAAAAGTACAGGAGAGTTTGAGTCAGATATTTGTTTCCCACATGCCAAGAAGAAAAATTGGCGGTGCGGCGCATAAAGAGA
>MNYP01000030.1 GCA_001873135.1 Helicobacteraceae bacterium CG2_30_36_10 | reverse complement strand
TAAAAAATGATTAAAAATAGTATAATTCCACATGCCAAAATACCAACACTTTAATTTTTTATTAAATTTATTTTACTCATTTTTGAAACTGTCACTGCCGGTTTTAGCTCTTATGTCAGTGGCCAGACTCTATTTGTACTACTCTTACGGTTCTGATTCCTCTTCGTTTTTGGAGCTGTTTTACGCTTTTTGGTTGGGTGTCAGACTCGATGCAAGCATACTCTCTTACATATTGAGCCTCCCCGTGCTGTTACTCTTTTTTGTTTGGCTTTTAAATTTAAAATTTTTACAAAAATATTTATACGGATTTTTTAGACTCTATTTTCTTCTTTTTTTAACATTTCTGAGTGCTCTGACTTTCTCTGATTTAGTCTACTTCTCTTATTTTGCAGAACACACGACACTTATGATTTTTGGAGTGATTGACGATGACACGAATGCTCTTGTAAATACAGCTTTTGCAAACTACAATATCCCTTTGGCGCTTCTTTTTTTAAGTGCCTATTTCGTATTTTTGTATTTTATAATTATGAAAACAATCAAAAAAAGAGATACTTTATTTTTCGAGTTTAGCGTACTTAAACAAGCCCTTGTGTTTTTAGGTATTATAGTTGTTGTAGCACTTTTAGGAAGAGGCTCTGTCGGGCTTTTTCCTTTGGCTAAAGATATTCCCGATGTGAGTGCAGACCCCTCAATAAATAAACTGCCTCAAACTGCCGGTTATGCGATGCTTAACTCCTACGAGCAGTATGCAAAGAGCAAGTCGGGAAATTATGACCTTATAAAAACCTCAGGTTACAAAGGCAAGATAAACAAAGCTTTTGAAATTCATACGCAAAAAGGCAACATTAACACAAAAGATTTAATTTCTAACATAACATATAAAACTGCCAAAAACGAGCTCTTAGAGAAAAAAACTCCGCATGTTGTCGTGGTGATGGTAGAGAGCTTTGGAATGCCGCTTTTAGACTACCAGAGTGAGAGTTTTAACATCTTAGGAAGGCTCAAACAACATTTTAAGCAAGATACCCTTTTTACAAACTTTATATCAAGCTCAAACGGAACGGTGGTCTCTTTGGAACCTCTTCTTTTAAACATTACGGCACGACCGAATTCAACCTCTTTTGCACAAAGCAGTTACCTGAACACCTCATTTAAGCAGGCAAGCGCAAAGGTTTACAAAGATGCGGGTTATGAGACAAGTTTTGTCTACGGGGGAGATATCTCATGGAGAAATGTTGGGAGTTTCGTCTCTCGTCAGGGCTTTGAAAATGTCGATGGCAAAGCCAAAATAGCCTCTTCGCTTGGCATAGATGCAGAACAAAATTCTCATGATTGGGGGCTTTTTGACGAGTTTTCCTACAAATATGTAGAGCAAAAACTTCTTAGTGCCACAAAGCCGCAATTTATTTTTATTTTAACCACAAACAACCATCCGCCCTACACGGTTCCGAGTGATTATAAGTCAAACTCTTTGGAAGTTTCACAAGATTTAAAAGAGCATATTAGCGGAAATTTAGATTTGGCAAAGGAAAGATTTAAAGATTATGCCTATGCAGTGGACATGGCGGGGGCGTTTATGGACACTCTTAAAAATTCAACTCTAAGCGAAAATACAGTCGTAGCCATCACCGCCGACAACAATACGGTGGAGGGAATTATGAGATACGATGAGTATTACACCCAAACAAAACGCATCCCTTTTTATATCCACATGCCAAGCTATTTAAAACCAAAAGAGCCTATAGATACAAGCGTAGCTTCCTCGCATAAGGACATATTTCCAACACTTTACAACCTCACTTTGAGCCAAAAAGAGTATATTGCCATCGGGACAAATTTATTCGACAAAAACAAACTCCACTGTGGCTTTAACGATGCCGGCGTTATAGTGAGCAAAGAGGGCGGTTTTAAGTTTACAAATGCCGTGAGTGATGAACAAAAAAAATGCCAAGAGTATTACAGGGCGAGTTTGGCAGTAACAGAATATTTGATACAATCGCACAAGTAAAAGAGAGGAACATATTTGAAGAGAATTTTTAAACGCTACTGGCCCTACATTAAAGAGTATAAACTACAATACTTTTTAGTGCTTATCGGCATTATCTTAACCGTGGCGGCGACGACTGCGACGGCGCATATAATGAAGCCTTTGATGGACGATATGTTTATTGCCAAAAAAGAAGAAATGCTCTATTTTATCCCTATCGCACTTATTGTTATTTACTTTTTAAAAGCCATCGGTCGCTATGTTCAGTCTGTGTATATGAGCTATATCGGTCAGCATATCGTGACACGGTTTCGTGAACTTTTGCTTGAAAAAATCATACATCTTGACATGACGTTTTTGTATCTAAACCGCAGCGGTGAACTTATTTCACGCGTCACAAACGACATAAACCGCATTCAGTATTTTGTCTCAAACATGTTGCCTGAACTCTTTCGTGAGAGTCTGACCGTTGTAGCTCTTGTGGGCTATGTGATTTACCTCAATGCTACTTTGGCTTTTTATTCGCTTATAGTCGTGCCTGTGGTTATTTACCCGCTTATACTTATCGCCAAAAAACTCAAAAAATATTCTCACCGCTCACAGGCAAAAAATGCCGATGTCGTGACACGCCTGACGGAGGTTTTTAACAACTCCGAAATCATAAAAGCAAATGCCACAGAAAAATATGAAGTAGAGCGGTTTTCGGTTCAAAACTGGCAGTTTTTTAAGATAAATATGAAGTCGGTTTATGTGGGCGAAATAGTCTCACCGCTCATGGAAATTATTGGTGCGACAGGGCTTGCAGCTGTTATTTTTGTGGGTGGAAGAGAGGTCTATGAGGGCAAAATCAGCGTGGGCGAATTTACTGCATTTTTAACCGCCGTGGGACTTGTTTTTCAGCCTATTCGCCGTATTGGCTCTATATACTCTAAAATTCAGGATGCGGTTGCTGCTAGTGAAAGAGTTTTTGAGATATTTGACACACAAAGTCGTGTAACTGATGGCAGTAAACTTTTAGAAGAAGATATAGGGCATGTGGAATTTAAAAATGTCACACTCAAATATCTCGACTCCTTTGCCCTTAACAATGTAAACATTAGCATAAACAGAGGCGAAAATATCGCACTTGTCGGGGACAGCGGAGGGGGGAAAAGCACCTTTATTAATATGCTTTTACGATTTTATGATCCAGATAGTGGAGAGGTTCTGATAAATGGAACTAATATTAAAGAATTTAATCAAATTTCTTTAAAGCACCATATCTCTTTAGTCTCTCAAAGAATATATATTTTCCAAGACAGCTTGGCGGCAAATGTTGCTTATGGACAGGAGATTGATGAGGCAAGAGTAAATAAAGCTTTAGCATTAGCCGATGCTACGAGTTTTGTAGCCTCTCTTGAAAATGGAATTCATACCATAATGAGTGAATCAGGAACAAATCTCTCAGGCGGACAGCGCCAACGTATTGCTATTGCTCGCGCGATTTATAAACACTCTTCGCTTTTGCTTTTGGATGAGGCGACATCAGCCCTTGATAATGAGAGTGAAAAACGCATACAAAAAGCTCTTGATGAATATACAAAAGACAAAATTACCATCACAATCGCCCATCGATTAAGCACCATAGAAGATGCAGATAAAATAGTTGTTATGCAAAAGGGTAAAATCGTGGCATGTGCAAATCACAGTGAATTATTAGAGAGCTGTGAGGTTTATCAAAGATTAGCCGGAGAGTTTGAAAAATAAATTAATCGCTTTATTAGTAATATTTAGAGATAATCTCCTCAATTAAATAATATTGGATTAACATGCTGGATTTTGCCAAATTTACAAAGTACTCAAAGCCCGGACCTCGCTATACGAGTTACCCTACAGCCTTGGAGTTTAGCGACTCCTACGAGTACGACACTTATATCAAAAAGTTGGAGTCTCAGGACTCATCTCGCCCTTTAAGTCTTTACTTTCATCTCCCCTTTTGTAAGAACGCTTGTTATTTTTGTGGATGTAATACTGTGTTTACCTCTAAGGAAGAGAAAATGGTTCGTTATGTGGACTATTTAAAAAGAGAACTCAAAATCTTATCTACTCACCTAAACTGCAAGAGAGAAGTGATTCAGATGCACTTTGGCGGAGGAACCCCTACTTATTTCAGTGCGGCACAATTAAAAGAGATAATAGTGGAGATTAAATCATATTTTCCAAATTTTATAGAGGGTGCAGAGGTCAGTTGTGAGATTGACCCTCGTCACATAGATGAAGACCAGATGAAAGTTATGAATGAAACCGGGTTTAATCGTGTAAGTTTTGGTATTCAAGACTTTAATGAGAAAGTACAAGTCGCCGTTCATCGTGTTCAGCCCTATAACATAACAAAAGATGCTATGGATTTAGCTCGAAAATACAATATGGTTTCGGTAAATGTCGATCTTATTTACGGCTTGCCTTTTCAAACATTAGAGACTTTTAAAGAGACTCTCGAAAAGGCTCTTACTCTCAACCCAGACAGGTTCGCAGTGTTTAACTATGCGCATGTTCCTTGGCTGAAAAAAACTATGCGTAAAATTGATGAAACTACGCTTCCTCTGCCTGATGAAAAGCTTCAGATTATGCAATACACTATAGACTTTTTAACTTCAAACGGTTACAGAATGATTGGTATGGACCACTTTGCAAAACCTGAGGATGAACTTTTTAAGGCGATTAAAACAGGGGAGCTTCACAGAAACTTCCAAGGTTACACAACAAAAGGCGGAGCAGACTTAATCGGTATCGGGCTTACTTCTATTGGAGAGGGTGTTGACAGTTATAATCAAAACTTTAAAATTATGGGCGAGTATGAAGCAGCGATAGATGCGGGCAAGTTGCCTTTTGAACGCGGGGTAGTTCTCAATGAGGATGACCAGATTCGCCAGTATGTGATTATGGAGCTTATGAGTAACTTTAAGCTAGATATTAAAAGATTTGAAAAGCTTTACAATATCAGCTTTAAAGAGTACTTTGCAGACGCTATAGAAGCCCTAAAACCATTTGCGCAAGATGAGCTTTTAACGATGGATGAAAGTACAATAGAGTGCAGCGAGACGGGCACTCTTCTCATTAGAAATATAGCCATGCCGTTTGATGCATATATGAAAAACCATGCAGCAAACTCTAAGACATTTTCAAAAACGGTATAGAAATGAATAAGAGACCAGAAGAGATTTTCAACTTCAGTGAGACCTCGGATGCTTGTATAAAGTGCGGTAAGTGTATACCCGTTTGTACTATTCATAATGTCAATGCCGATGAGGTAACCTCTCCTCGTGGCTTTATTGATCTGCTCGGAGCGTATAAAAACGGCAAACTGGACCTAGATAAAAACGCCAAAGATATTTTTGAGAGCTGTTTTTTATGTACAAACTGTGTTGATGTCTGTCCCATTTCACTGCCGGTAGATATGATAATAGAGCAGGTTCGCTCAGACATAGCTCAGAAATTTGGAATTGCATGGTATAAAAAAGCTTTTTTCTTGCTTCTTCGCCACCGTTGGCTCAATGATTTGGCTTTTAAACTCGGCTGGACATTTCAGACCTGCGGCTTTAAAATAAAAGCAGATATTAATTCTATGAGCTCAAGATTTAACCTCCCAATGCTTAAAACTGACAGACTTTTTCCTAGTCTGATGAAAACATCGTTTTTAAATTCACATGCCGAGAATATAAACAATGGCGGAAAAAGAAAAGTTGCTGTTTTTATAGGGTGTTTGGCCAACTATAATTATAAAGATACAGGAGAATCTCTTTTAGAAATACTCAAAGCTTTAGAAATTGACGCTTTTTTGGCAAAAGACCAAAAGTGCTGTGGAGCGCCTGCCTATTTTACGGGTGATTTTGACACAGTTGATGCAAATGCTAAATTTAACATCAAATATTTTGAGAGTTTTGGCGAGGATATAGAGGCCATTATAGTTCCAGAAGCTACCTGTAGCGCAATGCTTAAAATCGACTACGAGCACTTTTTTCACGACCAGCCTGAGTGGTTGAAGAGAGCCAAAAAACTCAAAGATAAAATCTTTATGGCAACGGAGTGGCTGCAACACTATACACATTTAGAACAACTTTTGGCTTCAAAGAAAAAAGATATGCGTATCGTAACCTACCACGACCCGTGCCATGCGAAAAAAATGCAGGGAATCCATAAAGAACCTAGAAATCTTATCTCTAAAAACTACAATATTGTTGAGATGAGTGACCCAAATGCCTGTTGTGGATTTGGTGGCGTAACGATGCAGACAGAGAAGTACCATTTTGCAAAAGCCGCCGGAGTTCCAAAAGCCGCAATGATTAAAAAAACAAGAGCAGATGTTGTAAGTGCGGAGTGTAGCGCCTGTCGAATGCAGATTAATGCTTCTATGAATTATGCGGATGTGAAAACAGTTTTCAAAAATCCTATTGAGCTTATAGCTGAAGCCCTAAGGGAATAAATTTCCACATGCCCAATAATAACTGGAATCATATATATGACACATTTGACCCTATAGCCTTTAGCATCTTTTCCATACCGGTGCATTGGTATGGAATTATGTATGTATTAGCTCTTGTAAGTGCTTTATATATCGGTAAATATTTCATTAAAAGAGACAAGCTGGATTTTAAAACTGGGCAATTGGATGTTTATTTTATATATGTGGAAATTGGTGTCATACTTGGTGCAAGACTTGGGTACATACTCTTTTATGATACTCAGACTTTTTATTATATTTCTCATCCATGGCAAATTTTTAATCCATTTCAAAATGGTGAATTTATAGGTATTAGAGGTATGAGTTATCACGGAGCAGTTTTAGGTTTCATTCTTGGAACATATCTTTACTCTAAAAAACATCAGGTTGCATTTGGAAAGATTATGGACCTTGTTGCCATTAGCATCCCTTTAGCCTATGTTTTTGGTCGTATAGGAAACTTTTTAAATCAAGAGCTAATAGGTCGCGTCACTGATGTCTCATGGGGTATTTACGTAGATGGAGTTCTTCGCCATCCTTCTCAGCTATATGAAGCTATTTTAGAGGGTTTTGGAGTTTTTTTGGTGGTTTATACTTATAGAAAATTTCAGACGTTCAGCGGAGAGCTTATTTTAGTTTATGGCGTGAGTTACGGTATTTTTAGGTTTATCGCAGAAATTTACCGTGCACCCGATGCTCAGATAGGATATTTATGTTGCGACGCTGTTACCTTTGGACAGATTTTAAGCCTGAGCATGAGCGTGGTTTGTGTCGCAATATGGATGTATTTTCATCTTAAAAATCACGCTTAAAACAAGAAAAACATCACGGCATGTGGAAATATTTGAGGTGATTTTTACCTCAAATATCCTGCTTCAATAAGACTTTTGACTTCGGCTATGTCTTTGTCCATCCTTCTATCTTCCACAAGAGGTTTTACTTTCTCTCTTATACTATTGAAATAACCAAGAAGTACAGGGGAGACTCTCTCTTTGCCTCGGATGTCAACTGCTTGTGCGAGTCCAAGCATGGCGATGCCGAGCATATCTTGCAAAACTTTATTCATCTTAGAAAAGTCAAGTGCTGCGGTTGTACCCATGCTTACTTTGTCTTGGTTGAGGGATTCTGTCGGGCGTGAGTGTATTGAAGCGGCGGTTGTGTTTTTGATAATGTCGGCACTGAGAGAACTCAGCGTTATTTGCATCGCTTTAAAACCGTGATAATAAGGCTCACGTGAGAGTTTTAAATTTTCTCCTAAACCTCTGTTAAACTTCTCATCCACCAAAAGTGCGAACTCTTTGTCGAGCAAATCTGCAACATTGGCGATGCAAATTTTGAGCGTATCCATGGCATGTGCAATATAGCCTCCGTAAAAATTACCCGAAGTGTAAAGCTTTTTGTTTTTGGCGTCTATTAGCGGGTTGTCATTGACTGAGTTTATCTCTTGTTCTACCCATTGTTTTGAAAGTTCCAAGTTGTCTCTGACCACGCCTAGCACTTGAGGAGTGCAACGAATAGAGTAATTGTCTTGAATATTTAACTCATTATCTGTAAAAAACTTATCATATCTATTGTCTCTGCCATGCGTTAAAGTAGAGCCCTCAAGCTTCTTTCTTAAATTTTTGGCGACGTGAATTTGCCCGCTAAAAGGTTTGGCAGTGTCATGCACAAAGGGGCTCAAAGGTGTCGTATCGTTGAGTAAAACTTCAAATAATCCTGCGACAAAAGACTCCGTAGTGTCGAGCAAACACTCAAAACTTTGGAGGCTCTCTAGGGCAATGGCACTCATAATAGCAGTCCCATTCATGAGTGCCAACGCCTCTTTGGGCTTAAAAACATAGGGCGTAATGCCTAAAGTTTCGTAAACGCTCTGCACCTCTTTTATAGCACCATCATAATAGACCTCTCTCTCACCCGCAATCACCGCAGCTACATAAGAAAGCGGTGTTAAGTCGCCACTTGCACCGACTGAGCCCTGAGAGGGAATAAGAGGAATAATGTTTTTTTCTAAAAGCATCTCTAGTCTTTGAAGTAACTCATAAGAGACACCCGAATGCCCTTTAGATAATGAGATGAGGCGAATCAAAACAGCATATCTTGAGACTTCAAGAGAGAGATTTTTACCGACTCCACACCCATGAAAACGGTAGATATTTTGCTGGAGTTTTTGTGCATCTTCATAACTTACATAATTTTTTCCCGAAGAGCCAAAACCTGTTGTGACACCATATATGGGCTTTCCTTGTCGAATTTGTTCCATTAAAAAATCATGTCCTAGATTAAGCTCTTCTTTAAAAAGAGAAGAACTAGAGAGCTTAATACTCTTGGCCTTGAGAATTTCTTCATACCTTATATAACTACTGTCTACCTTCATCTTAACGTAACCTTTTTTTTATAAATTTCCATATTTTTTTGTTGAGTTGACATTTTTGTTGCATGAAATATAATCCTTACATGATACAATCATTATTATTTAATAAAGGAATGCAAATGGTTTATATTTTGTTAATTTTAGGTGCCTTAAGTATGGCAGTAAGTTCTTTGGTAGGTGTTTTTAGTGAGGCTTGGATTGCATTTATTTTTCTCGGACTTGGACTTGTTTTTATTTTTGCATCGTTTTTTATTTTGAGGGCTTCTTTAAAAGAACTCTTAAACGCTTTTGAAAAAAATGAAGTCTCTTCTTTGCCTCATCTTTTTGAAACACTCAAAAGTCATTTAGGTAAAAAAGATTTAGAAAAGTCATTTTTAAACTTAGAACAATCAATTAAGCAGGCGCTTCATGCAGCACAAAATAATCGTAAATCTTCATCAAGTAACTCTGACCTTGATGCTCTTGTAGATTTGTGTCATCAAAAGCAAGAGAGCATCGAACTCATTACATCGGCTGTGGAAAATTTTCAATCGAGTCATTCATTTTCTCATGATCTTCCTAGAAGTATAGAAGAATCTTTGTCGAGTATTAAAAACAAGATTAGTTCAATGATTGACATCTCTGATATCCAAAATCTTCTTCCTCAATCGGAAAAGCTCAATCAAATAGTATCAAATCTAAGCCAGGTTGTTTCAGAGCAGTCTGTTTCTTTGCAGGAAAGTTCAAGCTCTCTCGTTTTACTTGGAGAATCGGTTGCTTCCATCGCTGATGAGTCGCATCAAATAAGCTCTCAAGCCTTGGAGATTAAGTCTATTATCAGTGTTATTGGCGATATTGCAGACCAGACAAATCTTTTGGCACTCAATGCGGCTATTGAAGCAGCACGTGCCGGAGAGCATGGACGTGGATTTGCTGTTGTAGCAGACGAAGTGCGTAAGCTTGCTGAAAAAACACAAAAAAGTCTCTCAGATATCAGTATGAATGTTCAAACACTTGTGCAATCCATGAATGACATCAATGGAAAAATTCAGCTTCAAAACAGAAGTGTTGAACAAATCACAAGCGCTATGGCTGCCCTAGAAAAAAACACACGTCACTCTGTGAATGTTGCTAGCGATGCGGATACAATAGCTACGCAACTCACACAAAGCTTTGAAGTTTGGTTTAGTAAAGGTGACAAAGGAAGTGACACCAAAGGCTACAAGCCTCAGCAAGAGACATTTGAAGTTATAAAATTTGACTCATCCGACATAGACAATAAACTCTCTTCCATGTCCACGGCCGACCTTGATAAACTCGCCTTTGGTGCGGTTGAGCTAGATAGAAACGGTAGAATATTACGTTATAACTCAGCTGAGGGTGACATCACGGGAAGGAATCCAAAAGATACTATAGGCAAAAGTTTCTTCAAAGACGTTGCACCGTGTACGAATTCTCCAGAGTTTTTTGGAAGATTTGAGGATGGGGTAAAAAAAGGGAATCTCAATACTATGTTTGAGTATACATTCGACTATAAAATGCGTCCTACAAAAGTGAAAATTCAGATGAAAAAAGATCCAGGCAAAGAGAGTTATTGGATATTTGTAAAAAGAATTTAAGTGTCTTTTAGCTTTACAAAAGAAAATGTTGCAGTTATTATTCGCTCTATCATATCGCAACACCTCTCGGAGCAAAACTCTTCATATTTTCCCCTTTGGTTTGAGTATAATCAAAGAGGAGATTTGGACAATATGCCTTTTTGGCTTGATTCCCTTGGTCTTGTTACACTCGCAACGGAGATAGGGACTTTTTTTGGAGTTGAGCACTCTGGACTTGAAGATAATTTTATTAGATACAGAGATTTTCAAAGTTGGAATGATATTGTTTTTGATAGTCTCAAACATTCTGATGCAACAATCACTTTTTTTACCTCAGGCACAACCGGCAAGTCAAAACAAGTAAAACACCCACTAAAAAATATCATCAAAGAAGCTACCTTTTTGAGTACGCTCTTTAGCGGGCAAACGTCTATCGCCTCCTTTGTCAGACCGCACCACATTTATGGCTTCATCTACACTATAGTTTTACCACAAATCTTAGAGGTTCCTGTAATTTACCACGAGCCGCTTCCAAGCCGTGCTTTTTTCAAAACAGCTCCATATTCGCTTCTCGTATCAACGCCCACTCTCTATAGAGAACTTGCACTTTTTGAAGAACAGTTTTCTTTAAACACTATTGCAACAAGTTCAACTGAATCACTTTGCAAAACAACGTACGAGCTACTAAAAAACAAGGGTTTAAAAGAAATATATGAGATTTACGGCTCCTCTGAGAGTTTGGGAGTTGGGTACAGAACATCCCTAGAGGCACCTTTTAAGCTTTTTGATTATCTTCAAAAAGATTTTTTGCTAGATATTCAAGATGGGATGGATTTTAAAGAGGAGAGATTATTTACTATTCAAAACAGAAATGACTCTCTTTTAAAGTATCGTGGATACAAGCTGAATTTAGCAGAATATGAAACTAAGCTTAAATTGCTTGAGGGCATTGATGAAGCCAATGCAAGCGTCTCAAAAGGAAAACTTCTTTGTTTTATTTGCTCAAAAAATAAGCCTGAAGTGCTCAAGCAAATTGCTTTGCACCTCTCACCTACGCCGGATAAAATTATATGGCTTGAAGTTTAAAATACAAACTCTAGCGTAAAAACGCAAGAGGTTTATCGAAGTAGTAGCCTTGGGATGTGTCAACCCCAAGTTCTTTTATCTTCTCACATATCTCTTTACTCTCCACAAATTCACCTACTGTTTGTATATTCATCTCTTTGGCAAATGCGACTATAGAGGAGGTGATAAGTGCAGATCTTTTATCATTTAACACTTCTTTAATAATACTTCCATCAATTTTGATAAAATCTGCTTGAAGTTTCATAAGATATTCAAAATTTGAATAACCGGTACCAAAATCATCTATAGCGATTTTGCACCCTAAAGATTTTACTTTAGTTATGAATTGTTCAACTTTTTGAAAATTTTCTATACTCTCACTTTCAACTATTTCAAAAGTAACTCTATTGGCAATTTTATATTCCTCAAGTGCTTCATAAATATATTCATTTATTCGTTTGTCCAAAATATCATCAATAGTAATGTTTACCGAAAATTCATAACTATTATCTTTAAATGCTTCAAAACTTTTTTTGATAACTATTTTTGTCAATTGCTTATAGAGTTTGGCTTTTTTAGCAATTTCTAAAAAGAAATAAGGAGTGATAACTTGACCCTCTGCATCTATTAGCCTTATCAGCGTTTCATATTTACTTATTGAATAGTCTTTATTGCTGACAATAGGTTGAAAGTACATAACTATTCTATCATTTTTAATTGCCTCTCTGATTTCCTTTATCCATTTTATATTATTTTCATATTCGTTATTCAGTGATAATTTTTCACTATAAACAACAATATTTTTAGCTTCTTTTTTTGCAATTTTTAAGGCCATATTTGCTGTTGAAAGAAGTAAATCATTAGTTTGCAATGAAATTCCGATGGTCACACCTAGCGAAATTTCTTCATCATTAATATGTATCGGTTTAGCATGTATATCACCTGCTAATTTTTGCACATTTGCAATAATTTTTTTTGTATCTATGTTTTCAGACAAGAGAACGAACTCATCTCCGCTGAGTCTAAAGAGTGAATATCCCTCACTGTTAGCAATATATTTTTTTAAAATATTACA
>MNYP01000125.1 GCA_001873135.1 Helicobacteraceae bacterium CG2_30_36_10 | reverse complement strand
ATTAGTACTTATTCGACAGGAACATTTGGAGCAACTTTTGTTTTGCCAATATTGATGGCCTATTTTATACAGTTGTCTTTATCAATATACTATTATAAATATTTGCGACTAAATGAAAAAAAAATAGAGGAAGGTGCCGAGACTATTTTGCTTTAATTCAAAACGCCTCTTTTTGCACTGTCTGTTTTTACAAGCTTTTTACTTTTAATAAACTATTTTAAGGAAATATTTCCGTATGCATCCGAACAAAAAGAGAACTGCCCTTGGGGTAGCAAGATTATTTTTTCTATTTATCTTTACATCTTTATCTCTACAAGCTCAAATACAAAATTATTCAATTATGCCAAACAGTCAAAAAATTGGAAAATTTATGAGCATAAATATTTTAGACTCAAAAGAGCTAAAGTTTGAGCAGTTAAACGATATTAAAATCACAGAAATTTCTGCCTTGGCATTTAATGATGGCATGCTCTATGCCTTGTCTGACAAAGAATATCTGTATCATTTTGACCTTGATATAAAAAATAACACTATAAAAAGCTTAGAACTTAAAAAAGCGTATACATTAAAAAACAAAAAAAACAAAAAGTTAAAAAAAGAAAAACGAGATGCCGAGGGTTTAGTCTTTGTTGATAACTCTCTACTTATCTCCTTTGAAACCCAGCCGAGAGTAGAGCTTTTCTCATTAGAGGGCGTGAAAATAAAAGATATAGAAATTCACAAAGATTTAGAAAATATAAAGAGTTATGAAAATGAAAACAAAGCGCTTGAAGCAGTTGCATATAGCAAGAAATATGGTGTTATAACGGCTCCTGAGATACCTTTAAAGGAGAAAGAGAGAGAATATCACACTCTTTACGCAAAAGACAAAACTTGGAAGTTCTCGGCATGTGGAAATATTACGGCTTTAGAGTTTATAAATAAAGACGAGCTTTTAGTTTTAGAGAGAATATATGACAAAAAAACTTTTGAAGGCGTGGTCTATTTAAGTAAAGTTAATTTAAACGAATGTAAAGATGCAATCTGCAGCTCTAAACTCTTAGCAACACTAGATAGCAAAAAAGGGTACAAAATTGATAATTTTGAGGGCTTGACTAAGGTAACTCAAAACAAATATTTGATGATTAGTGATGACAATGAAAGCAAATTTCAAAAAACACTTTTGGTGCTTTTGGAAATTTTAGATTAGGTATTGATTTCGTTTTTTAGTATTGTAGCAAGTCCACAACATTCGGCGATTTTTTCTTTATAACTGAGCTCTTCTTTTAAAAGTATATCTACAAAAGCACTTCCGACAATAACGCCATCAGCCCCTTGCGCTTTCTCTTTAGCTGTTTTGGCATTTACCCCAAAACCGACATATACCGGAGTTTGAGAATATTTTTTGATTGAACTTAAAAAAGGGTGCAAATCTTCACTGATTCCGGAACCTGTTATTCCGGTATAAGCAACCATGTAGATAAATTTCTTTGCATTTGTGACAATCTCTTTGATTCTCTCTTGGCTGTCTGTAGGAGCTACAAAACTTATGTTGCTTATCTCATTTAGGTTAAATAAATCTGAGTACAAAAGAGCCTCTTCATGGGGTAAATCAGGAATAATAAGTCCGCTCACTCCAAGTTCTTTGGCATGTGGAATCAACATCTCCATATTTTGCTGGTAAAAACTGTTGAAGTAGCCCATCCACAGGGTATCTACTTTTGGTGCAACTTCTTTTGAAATCTCTAAAAGGTGCTTAAATTTAAATCCAAGTTCTAAAGATTTATGGTTCGCTTTTTCTATTAAAGGTCCATCAGCCACCGGGTCTGAGAAGGGAACACCAAGTTCAAGAGTATCAACTCCGCTCTCACCCAACGCAAGCGCTAGGTCAATTGTAAATGATTTTTGGGGATAAGCGGAAGTTATATATGCTACTAATTTTTTCAATTATTTTTCCAAGTCAGGTATTTTCAGTAAAGAATATTTTATTTTAGAGAGTTCATTGTCGAGCCGTAAATCCTCTTGCCATTGAGAGTACATATCGCTAATTTCTAGCAGCCAAGTTATCGTTTCTTCTGAAATAGGTTTGTTTTTTGCTCTGAGTTCTTCTAGCTCATTTTCCACAAAGGTAGATAATTTAGCCATCGGCAGGATTTTCAAAAATCCGGAAGCTGATTTTATGTTGTGAAATACACGAAAAAGTTCGTTTACACTTCTCTCATATTCGTTAGGTTTTGCCAAGTCAAGAACCATAATCTCCATGCTCTCAACCATCATAGAGTAGTGGTCTAAAAATTCATCAATTAAGTCAAAATCAAAATTAGCCTCTAGATCACTTCTTACACCCATAAAACAATTCTCCTATATTGTTCAGATTATAGCAATATTTAGTTAAAATTCTTTTTACTAAACTAAAAAGAGTCCTCAAATGAATAAGAAAATGACTATATCTTCTATTAAAAAAACAAAAGGTGTTCGGTCTTTGGTCATGATAACTGCTTATGATGCCCTTTTTGCAAAGCTCTTAGAACCAAACTCTGACATGATTTTGGTTGGCGATAGCTTAAACATGAGCTTTGCAGGCAAAAGCGATACTCTTAGCGCTACAATGGATCAAATGATATACCATACAAATGCGGTCTGCATGGGTGCAAAAAACAGTTTTGTAGTATGTGATATGCCCTTTGGAACTTTCATAAATAAAGAAGAAGCTTTAAAAAATTCTATAAGAGTTTTTCAAGAGACTCAGGCTGATTGTGTGAAAATAGAGGCTGGAGAAGACAAAGCGGAAATTGTTAAATATTTAACATCCAACGGCATAGCAGTTTGCGGTCACATAGGTCTGCTGCCTCAATCCGTTAGAAGCCAAGGCGGCTACAAAGTTAAGGGAAAAACAGAACAAGAAAAACTCCAACTCATCAGAGATGCAAAGGCCATAGAAGCTGCAGGGGCATTTTGTATGGTTATGGAAGGCGTGAAAGCGGAGATTGCAGGCGAGATTGCAAGCAGTGTCACTATTCCCGTTATAGGCATAGGTGCAGGTGCTGATGTTGATGGGCAAGTGCTTGTGTTTTCAGATATGTTGGGACTTTTTGAAGAGTTTAATCCCAAATTTGTAAAGAAATATATGGACGGAGCAACTCTGGTTAAAAATGCTGTTAAAAGATATGCAGATGACGTTCAAAGCAAAGAGTTTCCTCAAGAAATTCATACTTACTAGAATGGCATAAAATGAACAGAATGGTAGAAATAGAGACTTTTAATGCAGAAGAAGAGAGTGTAGAAATTTCACTTCGTCCTAGTGCTTGGAGGGAATATATCGGTCAAGAGCAGATTAAAAAAAATCTCGGTGTCTTTATACAAGCGAGTAAACAAAGAGCCGAAGCGCTTGACCATGTTCTTTTCTTTGGACCTCCGGGGCTTGGTAAAACCACTCTCGCACTTATTATTGCAAATGAAATGAACGCAAATATAAAAGTCACAGCCGCGCCGATGATAGAAAAAAGCGGAGATTTAGCGGCACTTCTTACAAACTTGGAAGAGGGCGATATACTTTTTATAGATGAGATTCACCGTCTCTCTCCTGCGGTTGAAGAGATTCTTTACTCCTCTATGGAAGATTTTAGAATCGACATTATTATAGGAAGCGGTCCGGCGGCGCAAACTGTTAAAATTGACCTCCCCCGTTTTACTCTTATCGGAGCAACCACACGAGCAGGTATGCTTTCAAATCCACTTAGAGACAGATTCGGTATGAGTTTCAGAATGCAGTTTTATAGTTCACAAGAGTTGGCAAAAATCATCTCTCAGGCTTCTAGTAAGCTCAATAAAGAGATAATAAGTGAAGCGTGCATGGAAATAGCCAAAAGAAGCAGAGGCACGCCTCGTATAGCGCTTCGTTTGCTTCGCCGTGTGAGAGATTTTGCAGATGTCGCCAATGAAAAAGATATATGCCACACCAGAACTCAGTATGCTTTAAATGAGCTAGGCATTAACTCTCACGGTTTTGATGAAATGGATTTACGTCTTTTACGTCTTTTAGCTTCAACAAATGGAAGGGCAATGGGGCTTAGCACTATTGCCGCAGCACTGAGCGAAGATGAGGGAACAGTTGAAGATGTGCTTGAGCCTTACCTCATAGCAAACGGTTATTTAGAGAGAACTGCTAAGGGCAGACGTGCAACAAGAGCGACCTACGAGATTTTAAATATAGCATTACCGGACAATGAAGGAACACTTTTTTAATGAAACCACAATATTTTGTAGGCATACTTTTTGCCACTTCACTCTACTGGATGTATCTTTTATATACTCCATTTTTAATGGGAATTACTATAGCGGCACTCTTGGCAATCTCTACGGCAAATATACAGAATTTTTTTGAGAAACTGTATGGCTCAAAATTTTTAGCAGCGCTGAGTTCAAGTTTTTTACTGGCAATTTTGTTTTTTGTTCCCCTTGGTTATTTTTTAGCTACACTGACTATGAAGTTAAATTCTCTTGAACCGGAAGTCTTTATAAATATTGAAGCCTTGGTAAGAAATTTTATTGCAAATCCACCTGAATACCTGCTTTTTTTAAAGCCTTATGCTGTAGATGCTATGAAAGATATAAACATTAACTCGATTACGAGTAATGCTCTGTCTTTAACTGGAAATATAGGTGCCTTTAGTGCCGGATATTTGAAAAATGCTTTCTTGGTAATAGTCTTTTATTTTTTCGCTCAATATAATGGCTCTTTTGTAGTAGAGCTGTTAAAAAGAGTTGTGCAGATGTCTGTTGATGAGACGACTATGCTTATAAAAGAGCTCTCCTCTGTTATGAGTGTTGTGTTCTACTCCATCATAGTTAATGCAATGCTACAGGGAGTCCTTTTTGGTGTTGCTATCTCAGCGATAGGCTACAATGGCTTGCTTTTTGGAATCATGTACGCATTTGCTTCTTTAATTCCTGTAGTCGGCGGCGTTATAATGTGGCTGCCGTTTATGCTTTATGAATTTTCTGTAGGCAGTAACTTTAATGCTGTTTTTATAGCACTCTATTCCATTGTTGCGATATCTCTTATTGCGGATACATTTTTAAAACCATTAATCATAAAAGAGATAAATAAAAGGCTTTTAAAAGAGGATGATGCGAAGATGAATGAACTGGTAATTTTCTTTGCAATTATTGCAGGACTTGCAACATTCGGCTTTTGGGGTATGATACTCGGACCTGCGATTACAGCATTTTTCTTAACGATTTTAAAACTGTTTGAAGCTCGAACTAAAGAGTGTGAAAACAGATCTTCTCAAGCATAAATCTCTGGGTAGTCCTGTTTAAATCTACGATGTAGCCAAAACCAAGGCTCCGGCTCTTTTAAAATCTCATCTGATAACCATTTTGTCTGCATTTGTGTTGAGACTAAAATGTCGTGTGCTTCATCGTCCGTTTTGGGCGGGATTATCTCTTCACTAAAGCGTATAACATAGTTTTCATCATCTTTGGTATGAATAAGTGCGGGAATAAGTGCCGCATTAAATTTTCTTGCCAAATACGCCGTCGTTTTTATCTGGCTTGTCGGATGGTTTAGAAAGTCCACGCTCAGAGCTTCTTTTTTGTTGACGTTTGTGTCTATGAGTATCGCCATCCCTTTGCCAGAGCGAAGTTGTTTAACCATTGCTCTTGTGGCACCGTGTCTCTCAACATAACTCATTTTCCATTGTGCTCGAGAGCTTAAAAGATACTCTTCAAAATATCTGTTTTTCATGTGTTTATAGACTATCATAAGCGGTTCAAGTTTTGCACTGACCATGCTGCCTGCAAGTTCCCAAGCTCCGTAGTGACCTGTTACTATTATAATCGGTCTCTTTTGTTCTTGAGCTTTTTTCAGGACCTCTTCATTTTCAAAAGTTACTTTTTTTGTTATCTCATCTACACTGTAGTATCTGCCCTCCATGGTATGTAGAAAATTCAAAAGCAGTAGTTTGAATGAATATTTTGTCGTCCGCTCAACAAAGGCTTCGTCTACATTTTCACCGTAAACAAATTTCAGATTATCTCTGACCACTTTTTTATATCTTTTGCTGAGCAGATAGGCAAGCTTGCCAAGAGCTATAAAAATAGCACGTCTGACACGTCTAGGCAAAATCATTAAAATTTTCTCCAGCACTAAAAAAGCGTAAAAACCTATCATTGTAAAAGTTCCTTTGCTTTGCTTAAAATCTCTTGCACTTTTATCTCTTTTATAGAAAAATCATTTTTGTTTATTTTGTTTATATCAACTTTTGAGGGCGATTTTATCCCGATGTTTATCGGCGTTTCAAAAATCATTCTTGTCGTTGTCGGGCCAAAAAGTGTGATGGATGGAATGTTCTGTGCCCATGCCATATGGGTAGGTCCCGTGTCATTTCCTATAAGCAGGTCAG
Source organism: Helicobacteraceae bacterium CG2_30_36_10 (assembly GCA_001873135.1). Lineage (GTDB taxonomy): Bacteria > Campylobacterota > Campylobacteria > Campylobacterales > Sulfurimonadaceae > Sulfurimonas. The sequence continues at coordinate 6,456 of MNYP01000125.1, read as the reverse complement.
CGCTTGAGATGAGGTCGATTAACTCAGTTAAAGAGAGTTTTGGAGCAAGGGTCGCAAAAGAAGAGTGTTCACAAATCCACATGCCATCTTCTTTTTCAGCTTCACTTCCCCAGACAATGATACAGTTTTGCTGAAGTTCATCACAAAGTGTCGCAATATTTTCTTTTGGGTACTTCTTAGACTCCCAGGAAGCACCGATAACTATGGCAATATTTTTTTTATTTTTTGCTAAAAGAGCTTCTATTTCTGAATTAGGCTTGGCATTTGGAAATATTGGGGCTTTATTTAGCAGCATTTCATCAGTTATCTTAAATCTCAAAGCATCAGAAGCGACAAAAGAGTTTCTTTTTACTATGCTCTCATCATACGCAACATGCGAAGTGGTTTTGTAAAAAAGCGAAGCTAAGCCTTCTCTGGCAGATTCTCTGTCATAACCGTGTACGTTTTTACCGACAACTCTTGCGACGATAGCAGATTTTACAAGCCCTTGAATATCTATAATAATATCAAATTCACCCAAAGAACGAAGACGTGAAAGAGTGTTTTTTAAAAGTGAAAAGCTTTTTTCACGTTTGAGCTTTTTGAGGTTTATAGTATGAACAGCAGAAATTAGCGGATGGTTTTGTAAAAGCGGAGCGAAAACTTCTTCGGTTATCCACTCAACTCTGGCATGTGGAAATTCTTTATGAATAAACTGCAAAACCACGGCGGTATTGACAATATCGCCAAGAGCCGAGAGTCGCACAATTGCAATGCGATTTATATCTTTTTTCATTGCAGAAATTATATCTAATTTAGTTGTTTTATCGCATCAACTTTGAGTCTGTATTTTACTTAATAATTGTATTTGTTGATATATTGAGGGTTACATCTCGTTTTAGGATATTCTCAATATCATCTTTTAGTAATTTTAAATCTGTTTTATCTAAAACATCGTCAGAATTTGTTTGTAAAAATATTTCGGTTTGTTTTTTACTCAAGTTAACATTTAAGATATGTATACTAATAGTTTTGTCCATTTGCGTAAATGTGTGGTTGTTGAGTTTAGTAATAATATTATTTTGCGTAATTGCTTTATTAAAAGAGAAAAAAAGTGGAATAGCAACAACAGCTAAAATTACTGAAGTGTAAATAATCCCTTTTTTAGCCCTATTTATCGGAGAATACCCTAAAACTAAAAAAGTAATTGCTGCTGCGAGTGTAATACCCACAAGATTGGTTGTAAAAAGTAAAAATGCCCCATAACTTACGTCAAAATCGTTCCACCCAAGTCCAATCCCGGCTACACTTAGAGGCGGAATTAGAGCTACGGCAATAGCAACTCCGGCTAAACTTTTTGCGATTTCACTTTTTGCATTTGCATAAGCACCTGCAACTCCTGAAACAATTGCTACTATTAAATCTAAAATATTAGGATTAAGTCTGCCTCTCATCTCGTTAGTTAAAACATTTAACGGCATAAGATAGGCATAAATAGACGAGAATACGAGTGCTGTAAGAATTCCAAAAACCAGTGTTTTTAAACTACTCCCAATAAAAAAGCTTTCACCTCTAGCTACGCCCATTGACAATGACATAATTGGGGACATAAGGGGTGCCAGAATCATAGCCCCTATAATAACAGGAGCTGAATTTTGGAAGAGACCTGTAGTAGCAAGCAGAGTGCTCAAAACCATTAAAACAGTAAAGATTGAACTTGATTTTGCATTCTCTTTAAGAGCTGAAAAAAGTTCTTTAAAATCTTCCTCATTTGCTTTTTTAAAGAGTGGCACTGACTCTGTTAAGAGGAAATTTTTAACCTCTCCTTTAGGTAAATATTTTGTTTTAATTTCCTCTTTGTCATCTTCTGAGTTTGAATTATTTTCTATAGCATCTTTGCCCAGAGATAAATTTATGGAGTTCTTTAATATTTCTAGGTTTATTTCTTTAGAACTCACTAAGGCACCATCGAGTATAAAGTCCATAGGTTTTGTGCTTGTAATATCGAGTTTTGATGTTTTAATATAACCAAGAGTTTTAGGTAAAGTATTTGAATTTAATTTTGCATAAAAGGTTACAACAAAAAGATAATAGATATAAGAGAAAATACTCGTAGGTGAAATAATAAAAGCATTCAACTGCCCATCATGTAAAGAGATTTCTTCATTAACAACTTTATATATTCCGGATTTTGCGCTATGTTCAAGTATTATAACACCGGTTGCAGCGGTTTGGATGCTTTGCCCTTTTACAGTGGTGAGGGTATACTCTTTAAAACCTAAATTTCTGAGGTTTAGATAAAAACTTTTTATTTTTGAAAAAATACTTTGATTGTCTATATCTTTATAATTGAGTCCATGAACATCACCGATTACCACATTTGTAAAAACAATTTCACCATTGCAGGTTAAAACATCAACAAGGCTCATATTATCTTCATTCATTGCTTCATCAATTGCTTCATACATATCTTTTGAAATTCTATAATTTGCCATACTCCTGGCGCACTCTTTGTTAGGAATAAAAGCTATCTTCTTTGTAGTATTTAAATATTTTTTGAGAAACGCTTTGATTTTCATATCATCCAAATATAAGAGTATAAGCGTAAACTCGTCAATCTCATCGGCTATTTTTTTATAATCAAATATTTCTGCTTCAATCTGGTATTGAGACTTGATATACTCAATCAAACTTTGCAACTCAGGTGAGATTTCAGTACTATTATTCACTACAATTGAAACTTTTTTTATCATGCAATTAACCTTCATCTAAGTCTGTTAAATGATTTTATCCTTTTGTGAGTAAACCGGTGTTTATTAATCACTCATCCTCATAATAAAAATTATCATTTTGGCATGTGGATTTTTATTTGCACATGCCAGTATCTCAAAGCATAAAATAGTGAAACGAAAGACTTTTTAGAGCAAAAAAAGGCTCTCTATAGTTGAATGATTGCAAAGCATCTGCTATAATCACGCTAATTTTAAATAAGGAAAATTGCAGATGACGCCATCAGATATACAAGATTTTTCCCAGGGCCGTACAAAGGCCAGAGCGTATTTTTGTTACCTGTTTTCTAAAAATATACCAAACAGACTTCCCTCTATCAGTGAAGAGATGATTATGCCTCGTCTTTTAAAGATTAAAGGCGATTTGCAAAATTGTGAGGGTGTTTATCTTTTAGATTATAGAGGTGTTCAAATAAGTCCGACTTTTACAGCTCATAAACAAATAGATTCTGATGCCGGAAAAATCAGAGCAGACAGAGCTTATTATTACCGTGCCGTAAGAGAAGCAAGATGTACCATCACAGACCCTTACCCATCCTTAATAACCGGTGATTTATCAGTTACAGCCTCACAACCGATTTATTCTGAAACGGGAGAGTTGAAGTATGTGGCATGTATAGATATGCCGTTTGAAGATGTGCTTAAGATATCTCATTTTAATACTTTTGACACATTTTTCTCTAACTTTTTTAAGTACTCTTATGGACTCTTTTCCTTTGCTCTTATCGCTGTTGCTTTGTTGTTGTTTCTAAAAGGAATGCAGAGTTTCTTTCTTTATGAAATCACTATTTCCAATTTTGAAGTAAAAAATGTATTTGAAGCAACTATTTTAATCACACTCTCTTTAGCAATATTTGATTTGGCAAAAACCCTTATAGAAGAGGAGATAATGGGGCGCCATAAAGAACATAATATTGCCGGTCCGCATAAAACAATGGTTCGATTTTTGGGTTCTATTATCATTGCTTTATCAATTGAGGCCTTGATGCTCGTTTTCAAGTTTGCTATTACAGACCCCGAAAAACTTATGTATGCCATGTATATAGTCGGCGGTGTTTCTGTGCTTCTTATAGGACTGGCAATCTACATAAAATTTACAAATTTAAAGATTAATGAATGATAGGTATAGTTGATTATAACATGGGAAATTTGGCGAGTGTTCAAAATGCATTTGCTAAGTTAGGAGCAGATACGGTAATTGAGAGTGACCCTGCAAAATTTAAAGATTACGACAAACTTATACTCCCGGGAGTCGGAGCCTTTGGCGACGCTATGGAGCATTTAAAAGAACGTAATATGATTGAAGCTATAAGAGAGTTTGCAAAAAGTGGAAAAAATATGCTTGGAATCTGTTTAGGGATGCAGCTTCTTTTTGAGAGCAGTGAAGAGTTCGGAAGCAGTGAGGGACTTGGTCTTATAAAAGGCAAAGTTGTAGCATTTGATGTTTCAAAATTTAGTGAGCCGCTTAAAGTGCCTCATATGGGCTGGAATAAAATGTTTACAAAAGAGCATCCGCTTTTTAAGAACCTTGACACGGGACATTATCTCTATTTTGTTCACTCCTTTCATGGAGTTTGTGAGAATAAAGAAGATGTTATAGGAACTACCGAATACGGTTACAGTTTCGCATCTGCCGTGGCATGTGCAAATGTTATGGGCATTCAGCCTCACCCAGAAAAAAGCCATGAGAATGGCTTGAAAATACTGAAAAATTTTATAGGATTATAGATGACTTTATACCCGGCAATAGATTTAAAAGACGGAAAAGCGGTTCGCCTTACAAAAGGACTCATGGATAGTGCTAAAATTTACTCAGATGAGCCTTGGAGCTTAGTGAAAAAGTTCGAAGAGATGGGTGCAGAGTGGGTTCATTTAGTGGACTTAAACGGTGCATTTGCAGGAGAACCTAAGAACTTAGAACAGATTATAAAAATCAGGCAAAACTGTAATGTTAAGTTGGAACTCGGCGGTGGAATCCGTGATGAAGAGACTATTAAAAAGATGCTTGCCATTGGCATAGACAGAATAATTCTGGGCTCTATTGCTGTAAAAAAACCTGAGTTTGTAAAAGATATGGCTTCAAAATACCCCATAGCAGTAGGAATAGACGCAATTGACGGCTATGTGGCGGTTGAAGGCTGGGGTGAAGTGAGTACAATGAAGGCAACTGATTTGGCACGCGAATTTGCAAATGCCGGTGTTGAAGCTATTATCTGTACAGATGTCGGCAGAGACGGTACATTAAGCGGTGTGAATGTGGAGTTTACCCTTGATATTGCAAGAGCGAGCGGAGTGAGTACAATCGCTAGCGGCGGAGTAAAAGATGAGAGTGATATTCAAGCACTTATCGCAACAAATGAGATTGACGGTGTTATCATAGGTAAAGCCTACTATGAGGGAACACTAGACCTTCCAAAGATGTTTAAGCTTACTAATTAATAGTAAAATAAACAGAATTTAGATAATATTAGACATAAATTTTTGCAAAATATAAAAAGGATTTTAATTTGAAATTACTTGTTGTTGACGATAGCTCTACAATGCGTCGTATTATTAAAAATACTTTGGCTCGTCTTGGTTATAAAGATATACTAGAGGGTGCTGATGGTATTGAAGGTTGGACTGCAATTGATGCTAATCCGGATGTTGAGATGTTAATAACTGATTGGAATATGCCAGAGATGAATGGGCTTGAATTGGTCAAGAAAGTTCGTGCAGACGTGCGTTTCAAAGATTTGCCAATTATTATGGTAACAACTGAGGGCGGTAAAGCTGAAGTTATCACAGCTTTAAAAGCCGGTGTTAACAACTATATTGTGAAACCATTTACGCCACAAGTATTAAAAGAAAAACTTGCTGCTGTCATGGGTGTTACGGAGTAATGACGGAGAGCTATTATGAGTTAGTAGTTAAAGTCTCATCTCATCATTCACTTTATTCAGACTTTTTAAGCGATACTCTTCCTATAGGTTTTGAAGAGACGGATGATGGATTTGTTATTAGAAGTGAAGATGAACTCGAGACGATTGTTTGGGGGTTAGAACAGTTTACAGAAGCTTTGCAGAAGGCGACAGGTGAAATAATTGAGCTTGAGTGTAAGCAGACAAAACTTAAAAATAGCGACTGGATAGAGGTTTATCAGAAAAGTATTCAACCATTACAAATAGATAAATTTTATATTCACCCGACTTGGGATGAACCAAATTCAGATTTAATAAATATAGCTATAAACCCGGCACTTGCCTTTGGAACGGGACATCACCCCACAACTGCCTCTTCACTAAAAGCCATAGCAAAATATGTAAAAGTAGGCAGTTCGGTTATAGATGTTGGCTGTGGTAGCGGAATTTTAGGTATTGGTGCTCTAAAAATCGGTGCAAAAGTAGACGCATGTGATACGGACATAGTATCTGTAGAAAATACAAAAGAAAATGCGACACTCAACAAGGTTAAATTCTCAAATATATGGGAAGGTTCCTGCTCTGCTAGTAGTAATAAATATGATGTAGTTGTAGCAAATATTGTAGCGGATGTTTTAACTTTTATAGCAAAAGACCTGAAAAATGCTCTTAAAAATGACGGAATATTAATTTTGTCAGGTATTCTAGATAAACATGAAAAAAAAGTTTTAGGCTTTTATAAAGAGTTAGAACTTTTAGAGCGAATAGCTCAGGATGAGTGGGTAACA
>MNYP01000151.1 GCA_001873135.1 Helicobacteraceae bacterium CG2_30_36_10 | reverse complement strand
AAAGCTAAAATATTATGCAAAAGAGATAGCTTTATTTTTAATTACTATGACAATTTTAATGAATATAATCAGCTTGTATAAAAGTAGCGATTTAAATAAAGAGCCTTTAAATTTAGTAAATATTACACTTATAGACGGCACCGAGTACACTTTTAATAACGACAAACCTATCCTTATACACTTTTGGGCTACTTGGTGCCCTATATGCAAATTGGAAGCTTCAAATATACAAACCATTTCAAAAAATTTCGAAGTGTTGACAATAGTAGTTAAATCAGAAAAAGAAGAGATAGTAGAATATATGAAAGAGAACGGTCTCAATTACAATGTTGTTGTCGATGAGAGTGAATCTTTAGCAACGGAGTTTAATATAGCAGTTTACCCAACTACATTTGTATACAACAAAGACAAAAAATTAGTTTTTAGTGAAGTTGGTTATACATCCACATTTGGCATGTGGATAAGGATGCTTTGGGCAGGATTTTAATTGAATAACTTTGAGTTTGAATACCCCTATCTGTTTATATTACTACTCTTAATCATTTGTATTTACAAATGCCCTCTCAGTATCAAAGAGATTATATTTCCACATATTCACCTCTTTTCGACCTCAATCGGCTGGTTGAACAGAGAAAGAGTACTTTACTCATTTATAGTAGCTCTGCTTGTAACTGCCCTCGCCGCACCTATAGCATTTGACCAAAAAACATCTGACAAACGTAAAGGTCGTGACCTTGTTTTTGCGCTTGACACTAGTGGCTCTATGGCTGAGAGTAATTTTGACAATGAAAATCCTCAAGAGGCAAAATTTAACATTTTAAAAGCATTGCTAAAAGAGTTTATCTCTAAACGCCATGACGACAATGTTGGTATTAGTATATTTGGAAGTTATGCCTACAGTGCAGTTCCACTCACTTATGATATGAAAAGCATTAACTTTTTACTTGATTTTTTCGAGGTCGGCATTGCAGGAGACAGTACTGCTGTCGGAGAAGGCATCGCAACTGCTATAAGGCTTTTAGAAAAAGGTGAAGCTAAAAATAAAGTCATTATTTTAATCACTGACGGTTATCAAAACAGTGGTTCTGTTTCAGTCAAAGAAGCTGCTTTAAATGCTAAAAACAAAGGGATTAAAATTTATACCGTTGGAATTGGAAAGAGAAAAGATTTCGATTACAAACTATTAACTTTAATTGCAACAGATACAAATGGAAAAATGTTTGAGGCCGGCGATGCAGAGATGCTAAAAGATATCTACAGTGAACTCAACGCATTAGAGCCGAGCAATATTCGCTCCCAACATTACCTCAATAAACAAGAGTTATACTTCTATCCCTTAGCTATAGCTACTTTACTGCTACTACTATTACTTTTAAGAGATAGAGGTCTAAAGATATGACTTTTATATACCCTTTTGTTTTTTTTCTTTTCATTCCTCTGTTTATTTTATATAAATATGAGACCTTCGCTACAAACAAATATAAAAAAAGAGCGCGCGTTTTACTCTATCTTAGCATCTCTTTTGCTATTTTAGCACTGAGTAGACCCGTAATTTTAAACACTCTAAACAAACAAAAATTTGATGCACAAGATTTTATAGTTGCAATTGATGCTTCTTACTCTATGCAAGCTGCTGATTTAGATCCAACAAGATATATAGTTGCAAAACAAACTTTAAAAGATATTATTAAAGCTTTCCCAAAAAATAGATTTTCAATCTTTGCCTTTACCTCAAATGCCATACTTATATCACCTCCGACAACTGATAGCGCTATTAGTTTTATGGCGCTAGATTCACTTGAACCAAAACATATACTGACAAAAGGAACATCCCTAGCAGAGCTTTTAAAAACAGTTTCCAAAACCTCTTATGAAAAGAAAAGTTTAATTATTTTTAGTGATGGAGGAGAAGATTACGATTTAGATACTTTAGTAAATACAGCTAAAAAGAACAATATAATACCCTACGTAGTTGCAACAGGTTCAAGTAGTGGCTCAGTACTGACTCTTAATAATAAAAATATAAAAGATGAAAAGAATAACTTGGTCATTTCACGAATTAACCCTATACTCAAAAATTTTGCCTCCTTAAGTGGCGGAAAATACTATCTGCTTGATTCTCCAAACTCAGGAGCAGTACAACAGATACTATCAGATATAAGTGGCGTTGAAAACCAAAAAATAGAGATAGATGTACTTAGCTACACAGAGCTTTTTCACTTTGTTACTCTACTAAGCCTTCTCTCCTTTCTTATGGCTGTTACAAAAATTCATGAACTCTATGTTTTTATACCCCTACTATTTTTACCAAACAACGCTCATTCACAAATACTTGACTTTTATCATATTTATAATGCAAACAGTGCATTTAAAGAGGCAAACTATGTCCAAAGCGCAAAAGAGTTTGACAAGCTGACTCCTAGCGTTAAAAGCTACTACAACAAAGCTGTAGCCTACTATAAAGCTGGAGAGTATAAAAAGGCTGTCCAAATTTTTGCAACTATTAAGACTACCAACCCTTTATTAAAACAGAGTATTTTTTACAATATGGGAAACTGTGCAGTTAAGCTGGGAAAATTTCAAAGAGCAAAAATTTACTATCAGCATGCACTTAGTTTGGGGCATGATGATGAGAGTTTTTATAACTTAAGACTTTTGTATCAGTTAAATCTAAAAGAGAAACAAGATACCTCAAATATGCTGCCAAAAAAAGAGGTAAAAAAAGAGACGCAGGCGGACAAAAAAGAGAAGCCTCAAAAAAATGAAGGCAAACAAGAGAGCTCCAAAAGTTCTTCAAGTAAATCTAAGCATGAAGCGAGCAAAAGTAGCGCCGGTTCATCAGATTCTAAAGGCAAAGAAAAAAAACAGGCTCTGCAAAAAACAGATAAACCTGTTAACGCAGAGTACAAAATAGGCTATAAAGCTTATGAACTTATCAACAAAGGATATACCGATGAAAAGCACCCTTGGTAAGATATCTATCTTACTGCTGTGTATAAATTTATTTTCTGACTCTGAGCTTGCTAGATATTCACTCACAGCTAACAAGACAGATGTTTATGAAAAAGAGGCTGTCAAAATCAGCTTTGTAGCACATCAGACTCAGCATGACAATATAATGTTCTTCTTTTTAGAACCAAAAAAATCTAACAAATATGATATTGCACTTTTACAAAAATCAGCTCAAGAAATAGCATACCATGAGAAACAAACAACTTTTACCTTTTTACTCTTTCCTCTCGTTGATGGTGAGGTAGAGGTAGATTTTGATTTCACTATAAAAGTAGCTAGTGATGATGCTGTCGCTGAGATATATACAGGCGGCAGGGACAATGTTGAGTGGATTCAAACGAATGATACAAAAGTAAAAATTAAACCGATAAAACTGAGTGTTAAGAGACTCGAAGAAGGCGTTGATTTGGTGGGTGATTTTAAACTTGCAACTAAAATTGACAAGATAGCTATAAACGAGTATGAAACTCTCAATGCTACATACACCCTTCAAGGATTAGGCTTTGATAAAATAGATATAGAACCAATTTCAAAGATTAAAGATGTAAACATTTTTTCTGATGTTACAAAATTTTACAATAAAGAAACAGAGAATGGATATGAGATAAAAAGAGAATTTCACTATGCTTTACTATCGAATATAGATTTTAAAATTGAGAAAAAAAAGTTCAAATGCTATTCACCAAGTAAAAATGTGTACTATACATTACAAACAAATGAGTACAATATAAGCGTGAGCACATTAGATAAATCTGAGCTTGTCGATACCATAAATTACCCAAAAAAAGTAGACTATTTTAAAGATGTAAAAGATTTTTTGATATATATTTTTATCTTTAGCATTGGTTTTATAAGTGCAAAAATAGTGCCGACTAAACTCTATATGTTTAAAACAAAGAGTGAATTTTCTGACATAAAAAATAGTAAAACGCCAAAAGAGCTTTTATATACCCTTGCTAAGAACTACTCTAAAGTTGACTTTAAAGAGCATCTAAATAAATTGGAAAATATAGTTTATGCCGATGCAAATGCCAGAGATTTTGAAGCAATAAAAAAAGAAATATTACAAATAGTGAGACAAAAATAGTATGAAAATAGTTCTATTAATAGCTTTTTACATAGTAATTCTCTGTGCAAATGAAGTGCAATATAAAGAAGGAAAACATCTATATTATGACAAGAGTTGCAGTAATTGTCATGGAACAGAGGCAGAGGGGAGCGGAGAAGTTCCTAGACTTGCGAACCGTCCGAAAAAATATCTCATTAAAAAACTAAAAGATTTTCAAAATGGAAAATCAAATACTCAAACGGGACAAATAATGTTTTCATTTGCAAGAAGTTTAAATCAAAAAGATATAGATGATATCAGTACTTATTTATTTAAACTTAAAGAAGAGACAAGTGATAAATATAAAATCAGTGATGATATCTTAGGCAGTGTTGATTAAGTAAAAAACTCAATAAATACTTTATCAAGATATTTTTTTGTAGATTCTGCTTTTTTAATCTTTTTATCAAATATCTCTTTGGATGATGGATATTTTTCTGAATACTCTTTATAAATATCGCATTTTGTATCTATATGTTTTTTAAATTGTGTCATAACTAATTGCATATCATCCGGTGTGGCAACCCACTGCATATAGTTTTTAAACATCCTTTCTCTGATGTCAAGAGCAAAAGATTCATTCATCTCAGCAGCCATAGCTTTTAAATCCCACCGTGAAAAATAGATACCACTCTTTGCAGGTGGCATAATTTCTTTATACATAGCAATCATAAAATCAGGATAATCTTCACGACTTTCTTCATCAGTTGCACAACTTCTATCTGAGAGAGATGCTTGCATTTCTCTTTTTTGTAGCTGCTCAAACTCGCCTCTTAACTCATTTAAATCTTTAATATCCATTATTATCTCCAGTTTTTGCTTTATATGAAAACTCACTATTTTTCAACTCAGTAAGGTATTCAAAATCACTTAAAATAAACTCGATTGCTAAATCAGCAGCATCAAAATAAAATGCTGTTCCCGCTTCAGACTTTACATTTAAGAGATACATTGGAGCCCATTCTACAAGGTGATTCTTTAAAAAATTATATTGCATCTCAGCAATCTCAGCAGCTATAGTCTCTTCGCCATCTTCAAGGGCTTTATACTCCGCTTCACAAAGTTTATACATAAACTCAAGCTCAACTCCAATATGGTCAGCACTCATAACACGCGCCTCATCAAGTTCAACTCTAAAATCAAAATCATTATAGAGCATTTGAACAGGATTGTCTCCGCCAGTTTCCATTTGCTGGTCTTCTCTGATATAAAAAGACTCATATGGGATTAAGTGAAGTAAAAAAAGGTTAGTAAAATCAACATTTAACTCTTTCTCAATCAAATCTTTATTACTCATTTTTTTTCGTTTGTCCCATTTTTGAAATTCTGGGAAAAAAGATAAAATATTTTCATCTTTGAGTATTAATTTTAATAACTTTTCATCTACTTCATTCATTAATATTCTAGAAATTAGAGCATAAATATTTACACGAGCCAATTGCTCATTTTTCAGATCGTCTTGCATATTAAATATACCTTTTGGCAGTTAAGTTTTTAGTTTTGTGAAAGTATATTAAAGCACCACTTGAAGTGGGCTTTAATAATCAAAGTATTATGCTTTAATCTCTATGGCATAAGCTTTGTTAGAAAGAGGAACAGCAGGACGTTTGATGTGCTGTGGACGACGTAATTTATCACCAACTTCCAGAGGACGGGTAAGTTTGTCTCTCCAAGCTTGGTATACTTTAAAATTGTTCTCATAGTTAACTGAGATATCGCCTATCTTATCATCAGCTTTTGCTTTTTCAATAACAACTTTTTGATGCCAAGCATGATTACCGGCAATTGGGTCAGAGTGCGTAGCTGCAACAGCATTTTGCCACGCACCGCTAAGTCCATCCCACCAGATATTGTCAAGGTCTTTGTTATACTCTTTAAACTGCCATACATCATGACGAGGCTTAATCCCTTCAACAGGCTTAAGAGTACCAATTTTACCATCATTTGTCATATCATATTTAGGCGCACCGACACCCATAATACCAAGAGCATGTTCAAACCCTGGAATATTTACAGAATTTTTCAGTTTCCAACGACCTGCGTGATGTGAACAAGCAAGTACGCCAGGACGAGTAGCTTCAGTCGGAACTGCCATTGCTACAAAATAGCCACTGTCAAGCCCTGACACTGTATCTGTAATATTTACACGAATAGCATCCCCACGCTTAATGCCAAGTTTCTCAGCATCTTTAGTGTAAATCCAAACAGGATTATGGTTTTGTGAAATCTCCATAAGATGTTTAGAGTTAACTGAACGAGTATGAATATTGTACGGTAGTCTAAATATCGTATTTAAAGCAAATTCGTTATCACCTTTCATCATAGAGTGATGAACTTGTGTTACGATGTGCTCCATTTTTTTGTATTCACCCTCATTTCTAGGATAAATTGGAATTGCATATTCCGGCCATTTCCACTCTGCAAACCACTCAGAGAAAAACTCAAGTTTTTTACTTAATGTATGGAAGCCTTCATGAAGTTCCCCATTAATTTCAATACCTATAGAGTGTTGACGGTCATCTTCTTCAATCCATAATGTACCAAATTTGTCTTTTCTAACTTCAGATTTAGGATGTTTTTTACCATGCGCAAAATAGTTCTGACCATCAAACTTAAGTTCTTCTTCTTGAGGTTTATAGACATTAGTTTTCTCAGTCCAAGCTCCATGATCTCTCATATAGCTATATACCGGGAACTCTTCATCTTTATACATACGTTCAGCTGTCTCTTTTAGTCTTGGTAAAAGGCTCATAGCCGCATCAAAATACTCAGGTACAGTTACGGCACGAGATGGATCTTTTTTAGATGCCCAGTGTTTACGGATACCTAATGAGCCATCTTTATCTACATGGTGTACCATTAGGTTAGGGAAAAATTCCGACTCTTCCCAAATTTCGCCCAAACCGTATTTCATATGTGCTTCAAGTGTAGCACGAGTTGGATCTTTTGCTTTCCAACCCATTTTTTCAGCCGCAACTCTCAGAACTGCTTGACGGAACTCTATACGTTGTTCCGGTTTTGATGGAGTTGATTGCTGATCATTTCTCTCACCGGCAAGTCCAACCGGAAGTATGTAGTCACAGTACCAGTTTGTTTCACTCCATGTTGGAGAGAGGTTAAAAGAGAGTTCAACTTTTGTTTCATCTTTAAGTGCTTCTATCCATCTAAAACCGTCTGGATTAATCCAAACCGGGTTATACATACGAGGAAACCAAACAGCCAGTTTAGTTGGAACATTAAGACCTTTTTTAATCCACTTTTGTTGCCACTCTGTATCCATAAGAAGGTGAGGCATTAAGTGACTCATTTCATACGATGAAAGTGGATATTCTGGAGGCCATGCTATCTCATTCCAAACATCAACTTTAGCAGGACGCTCTCCGGCAACAGTAGCTTTGTCACCTTTACCGGCAACAGAAATCTCATGCCAGTGGTGCAGACCAACACCACCGATATCTCCACGCATTGCTCCAACAAGAGCTAAAGGTAAGAAACCGGCACGAGTATTCATCCAACCGCCGCGATGACCGATTGGTCCTGCACGCCATAGGTAAGTAGCTATTTTAGAGCCGCCATCCACAAACATCTCCCAAAGTTGGTCAAGTTTATATTCCATTCCCTCAAGTTTACACTCTCTTACAACCATCTCTTTAGTATAAGGGGCATAAAGCTCTTTAGCTAATTCTATGAATGACTCATAAGAGTCGTCTTTTGGCATTTTAGAGATGTAGCCATACCCAATCATCTTTTGAAGATAATCTTTGTTGTCCATTAGACGATCCCAGTTTACCCACTCTTTTACAAAATCATGAGCAACCAAATCTGAACCGTTTTTGCTTTTTTCATTTAATAAACGGTTCGTTAGATAAAGATAGAGCGCAGCTTCTGTTCCAGGCCATGCAGGAATCCAAAGATCTGCCATACCCGCAGAGTTAGACATACGAGGGTCAATAACAATCATTTTTGCACCACGTTTACGAGCGTCAGCTATATTGCCTGCTGATTGTTGAAAGTAATGACCTGCATCAGCAGCGTGGGATGACTGTAGTAAAATCAAGTCAGCATTTGCCCAGTCAGGTGAATTTCTATCATCATTTGCCCACTGAATAGTACCCTGACGAGCACCGGCTGAACAAATATTTGTATGAGAGTCAAATCCATCAATTCCCATAGAGTGCGGAACACGATGCCCAAAACCATTTTCATTTGGGCGACCAACATGGTATATCATTAGTTTTTTAGACATTTCATCACCGACTTTAAGTGTGTCATGCATTTTTTTACCAATTGTCTCCATCGCTTCATCCCAAGATGTACGAATCCATTTACCTTCACCGCGCTTACTGCCTGGAGCTCTTTTTAATGGAAATGGTATACGATCAGGATCGTACATTTGTGAAGTTACAGCATACCCTTTTGCACAGTTACGTCCACGAGAACCAGTGTGTAATGGGTTGCCCATATATTTACGAACTGTCATAGTATCTTTGTTAACCCATGCAGTTAAACCACAGCCTGCTTCACAGTTTGAACAAACTGTTGGAACAATCATGAAATTGTTTACTTCAATACCCTCTGGATTTTCAGCTGATTTAACGCCATGACGCCCTATTCCACCTCTTTTCCAGTCTGTACCATCCAGCTCTGCAAAATTATCCCACTCTTTAACTTCAGGATAAAATAAAATGGAATCAGGCGTGTCAGTAAACTTCGACTCTGTAATAGATTCTGCTACAGCATCTGTACTAAATACACCTTTTGCTATTGCAACACCAGCAACGCTGAATGCAGCACCTTTTAAAAATGTTCTTCTACTTTGTAAATACATTTATATTTCTCCTTAGCTCATTGGTAATAATTGTGGAATAATCAGCCAAACATGCTTAACTAACCACAGACCTGCTAACGCTAAAATAGCTGCAAGTTTTAAAAGATTTTCGCTTCTACTAGCACGACTGAGTACTATAAGTAACATCGGCAGAATATAAGCTATCCACTGACCTAACCAGAACATTACCGTATATGGTCCGTCACCTTTAATGTACTCGAGAACAAATGCAACTTCTTCTGCTTTCATCGGGCCAAATACGTACTCTGACATATAGAGTATAAAAGACATCAATGCACTTAAGCCAAGCACAGTTCCTAAAGTTTTCTTTGCTTCATAGTTCAGTTTAGAACCGCCAAGTAAAATCATAAATGCTGAACCAGCGAGAAGCGCTGCAAAAACCATTTGAGCTGATTCTGTCGGCATTTGCCACAGTTCACGAGCCGTAGACTGAGACATAAGAGCTGCAGTATACAAAGTAACCGGAATAGCAAGTAACACAACCCATGTTAGTAACTTATCAAAGGCTACATTATCTTTTTTAATGAAACTAAGATATGCTAGCACAAACAGTAAGCCGACAAAAGCAGTAGCCATCCAGGCACCCACAGTAATAGCTGATGTCCAATGAGGATGGAAAAATATGTGCCACATTCTAAATGGCTGATGTAAATCAGCAAGCGTAAAGAGCAAGAATATATGAATAAACACTATCGAGACAACAGTTACAGGAAATCTAAGCTTACCTGCTTGGTCTGGGTACATTTTTAGTAACATAAAAAGCATAAAAATAATACCTGTTCCGATACTTTTTGCCCACATATTTACTGTTACCAACCAAGGCCAGACTATGCCAGGTAGTGCTACGTCTAAAGTTACAACAGCGTTTGTTGCTGCTAATATTTCATGTGCTGCCATTAGTGTTGCCCTCCTACTGGAAGATGAGTTAATTTATTGAAAAGAGTATAACCCTCTTCTCTTTTTGATGCAAGAGGATTAAGATGTACTTGACTTGCTCCAACATAATAGTGACGAGGATTCGTTCCCTTCTCAGGTTTGCGAACTTGAACATCAGTGCGACTTTGCATATACCTAGAAATATTTGATGCAGCATCGTCTAAATCACCAAAAATATTTGCTTCAACAGGACAAGCGACAACGCACGCAGGCATCAGGCTTGAGGCGATACGATGTGCACAATAAGTACATTTATCAGCCGTCTGTGTTTCAGGATCAATGTATATTGCTCCATAAGGACATGCCATAACACAACCTGCACAACCGATACACCTCTCTTTATCAATATTTACAATACCATTATCTAAATAATGTAGTGCAGAAACTGGACAAATTCTCTCACAAGGAGCATTCTCGCAGTGATTACATCTAAGTGGTGTAAAAGTTCTCTTTGTTTCTGGGAAAGTCCCCACATCCACATACTTTACACGAAGTCTCCATGTACTTAGTGGAACTTCATTCTCCACTTTACATGCGATCTCGCACCCTTTACAGCCCATACATAGGTGCAAATCAACTAGGAAACCTAATTGCATATATTCTCCTCTAGCCTTTTGAATGGCAAATTTAAGTTTTATAACTAATGCTAATATGTTTAAAAAGAATCCCTTATACTTATTGCGTCAGGTTCTTTTACTGCAAAGATAGTATCAAAGCAACCTTAAAATAGTTATAAACAAGTGATAAGATTTTGATAAAGTTTAAATATTTGTGTAATAATGAAGTAAGTAAATAAATAAGAGTTATTTCCACATGCCAACAATTTGACATAAGACGGCTAAAAAAAGGTAAACCTTTTTACCTTTTTTTTAGACTATAGTAAAGTTATTAATCTTCTGCGAACGCCGCAGCTTCTTCTAAACAATGTATACCATCAGAGTAGTTTGTGACATTAGCACCATATTCGTAGGTAAGTTCTCCACCCATTTTTGCTTGGTACAATATGCCACCACTAATAATAGTGACTAAAAGAATCGCAAAAATTTCAACTTTAAGTGCCTTTTTAAAACAACCATAAAACTTAATAAGCGTTGCTAAACCCATACTTATAGCTAAATAGAGCCCAAGGTCTTTGTGTGTTACTAACACTCCTTCTCCTCCTTTAGTTAGAAGCGCTTGACCTGCTTTACTTAAAAATGTGTAAACATCACTAGCATCATTTTTACCGCTAAAATAAGCGGCGATTAAAAATAGAGTAGAAAAAACCATAAAACGAGTTGAGATTTTTGACATAAGCTCACTCGGTTTAATTAAATAAGCAATACCGAGAACTAAAGAGATGATTGGAAGGACAACGGCGAAATGCGCTGTAGCTGGATGTAACATGGGCGTACCTTTATAATTAATTTTTAATACAAAGGCATTTTATCTTTAATTCCATAATCTTATCTTATAAAATTAAATTACTTGCTCAGTCTCACTCGGACAGATTGTTCGTGAGCAGTCAGTCCTTCTGTATTGGCAATGAGTGCGCATGCTTCGCCAACCTCATTTATTGCCTTTTTGGAAAAGGAGATAATAGATGTCTTTTTCATAAAGTTTTCAACTCCAAGAGGAGAGTAAAACTTCGCTGTTCCGCCTGTTGGCAGCGTATGATTTGGACCTGCA
Organism: Helicobacteraceae bacterium CG2_30_36_10; assembly: GCA_001873135.1. Classification (GTDB taxonomy): domain Bacteria; phylum Campylobacterota; class Campylobacteria; order Campylobacterales; family Sulfurimonadaceae; genus Sulfurimonas. The sequence continues at coordinate 1,882 of MNYP01000151.1, read as the reverse complement.
ACATAGTCACCTATCGCTTCAGGAGTGTTATGTCCAAGAAAAATAGCTCCAGCATGTTTTATAAGGGGAAGCAGTTCAAAAGGGTTGTCCGTACAAACTTCTAAATGTTCGGGTGCAATGAGATTCATAAGAGCAATTGCTTCGTCTATATCTTTACTTACTATAATGGCTCCGCGTTCTTCTATAGACTTTCTAGCTATCTCTTGACGAGGCAGTTTTAACAGCCATTTTTCAAGCTCAACTTTTACCTCATCGGCGAGTTTTTGGGATGGAGTGATTAAAATAGAACTTGCCATTTCATCATGTTCCGCCTGAGAGAGCATATCTATAGCTAAATGGTTTGCACTTGCACTCTCATCAGCAAGTATTCCTATCTCACTAGGTCCTGCAATCATATCGATGTTTACTTCACCAAAAACCATCTTTTTCGCCGTGGCTACAAAAATATTTCCAGGACCTGTAATAACATCAACTTTAGCAATTGTTTCAGTTCCATAAGCCATAGCAGCGATTGCACTTGCCCCTCCAACCTTATACACCTGAGTCACGCCGCATAGATGGCACGCAGCGAGTAGAAGCTCATTAGGTTCATTTTCAGGCGTTGGCGTACACACTACGATATTTTCAACTCCAGCAACCTGTGCAGGAATCACATTCATAAGCAGTGATGATGGATATGCTGCTTTACCACCGGGAATGTAAAGCCCTGCACTATCGACAGGAGTAACTTTTTGACCTAAGATAGTTCCATTATCTTCCGTATCAAACCAAGATTTCGGCTTCTGCTTCTCATGATAAACCTTGATTCTGTCATACGACAGGTGAAGAGCATCTTTTAGTTTTTTGTCTATATTGTTATAAGCTGCCTGCATAGACTCTGTAGAAATTTTCAAATCTTCATCGCTCAGTGGAGTCCAATTATCAAACTTTGCGATATGCTTTTTTAGTGCTCTATTTTTGTCACTTTTAATCTCATCAATAATATTTCCAACTATAGAAGTAACATTAGATATATCAACTTTTCCTCTTTGCAATAACTCATTAAACTCAGAATTAAAAGTCGAGGCTGTTGTAGTAGTAAATATCATTCTTTTCCTTTATTTTGCATAGTATCAAACTCTTCTTTTACAATGTTTAGTGCATTTAAAAAATTGTTTGCATCAACGGCACCCATCAGAGGTTGAAACAAGGGTTGTCCGCTAGGGAGTAAAAACCAAAGACTGGGAGTACCGGGAGTCATAAGCTCTCTTGGAGTAAAATCATTTTCATCCGTATAAGAGACAATAGAAATAAAATCTCTGTTTAAAGCTTCAATTACTTTTTTATCTTTAAAAGTTGTATTATCAAGCATGACACAATATTTACATGTATGGCGAGAAAACACAAACAAAACAGGCTTATTCTGAGTAACTGCTTCTTTCATGCCCAATGTAAAATCTTTAGCCCAGTTAATTTCGTTTGCCAACAAAGATGATGTCACTAACAAGAGTGACAGTATTACTATTTTAAACATTTTTATTTACCTTTTTTAAGAGTTCTTTTGCACATTCCAATTCGCTTTTATTGGTCACGTCTACTACAACGTCAGCCAAAGCCAAATATTGGGGTCTTCTTTCATGATAAAGCTCTTTTGCCTTTTTAAGGTCACTGAGCAACGGTCTTTTTTTCAGTTTGTTTTTAGCATTTGGATGTTTTTTGATTCTTTTGATAATAGCATCAAAGGGCGAATCTAAGAGAACTATTGTACCAATTTTTTTTAAATTTTCGACTTTGTAAAATCCGCCGCCCGTTGAGATTAAAGTTCCAGACACATTTTGTTCTAGCCATAATGAAAGATTTTTTTCAACTTCTCTAAAGTATTTTTCTCCCTCTTCTTTGAAGA